>JBDRPR010000215.1:0-3477 GCA_043826845.1 Bacteroidota bacterium | reverse complement strand
AGAGGGTGGGCGTCTATGATAGTTGTTCTCAATTTAAATTATTTATTTGGACGCCCACCCTCTCCCTCTTGTAAAAGACATGCAATGTCATTCCGAACAAAGTGAGGAATCTTCTTTATATTGCTTTTGCGTAACATCAGTAATTAATTTAGATTTAAATCATTTTTTTTATTTTTATGTCTGATGATCAGTTAATAGTGCTTTATGAGGATAATCATTTGATTGCCGTAAATAAGCAACCTGGTGAAATTGCACAGGGTGATGAGACCGGAGATTCTACATTAATTGATAAGATAAAATTATATATTAAAAAAAAGTATAATAAATCAGGAGAAGTATTTCTTGGAACAATTCACCGCCTTGATAGACCAGCAAGCGGAGTAATTTTATACGCCCGCACAAGCAAGGCACTAACAAGGATGAATCAATTATTCAGAGATAAAAAGATTGAAAAAATTTATTGGGCAGTTGTTGGACAAAGACCTTCTGAAGATTCAGCCATGCTGATTCACTATCTTGTGAAAAATGAAAAACAGAATAAATCCTATGCTTATGAAACCGAAAAACCCGGTACTAAACAGGCAATTCTGGAATATAAGATTATCGGAGCTTCAGAAAGATATTTTCTGCTGGAAGTAAATCTACATACTGGAAGACATCATCAGATAAGATGTCAGTTGTCAAAAATCAGTTGTCAGATAAAAGGAGATTTAAAATACGGGTATGCAAGATCAAACGAAAACGGAGGAATACACTTGCATGCCAGAAAAATTTCATTTATCCATCCGGTGAAAAATGAAAAAATTGAAATCATCGCGGAACCACCTGATGAAAGGATATGGAATTTATTCAGTCAAGGATGATAAAATATACAAATTCATCACTATTATTAAGCCATTGGGTAACTCATGGATTGTTATTTTTATTTCCCCCAACACACGTGTTTGGTCCCGAAAGATTTCGGAACGCTAGTGAGCAGGAGTAAAAATTTCTTTTTCTGACTTTTTTTCTTTTCAAAAATTAAGCTTATTATGATGAATATTTTTTTATTACAGATAAAAGTTTTTCTTTATCAAACGGTTTGGAAATAAAATCGTTGCATCCAGACCTGAAAGCTCTGTCACGGTCATACGACGAAGTATAAGCGGATTGTGCAATTATCGGAATAGTAGGATTAAACTGCCTGATGGTCATGCAAGCATCCAAACCATTCATTACCGGCATTTTTACATCCATTAGAACAAGAGATATTTCAGGATTCTCCTTTACTATTCGGATTGACTCTTCTCCGTTTTCCGCATGTAGAATTTTTACATTATATTCAGATAACATCTCTTCGATTAAAAGATAACTTATTTCATCATCCTCAGCGACAAGGATGTTGACCCCATTTCCTATACCTTGGTTTGAATTCATGTTATTTTTAATTTTAAGTTTTCATGGGAAGAAATACGCTAAAAAGGCTTCCTTTACCCTGCTCTGATTTAAGTTTTACTTCTCCGCCAAGTGCTTCAGTATATCCTTTAACAATTGCCAGTCCAAGCCCTGAACCTTCATGAGGCCTGGTTATTTTTACATCTGCCTGTACAAAACGATCAAATATTGCACTTTGCCTATCAACAGGGATTCCAGAACCAGTATCTTTTACAAAAATTACTACATCATTTCCTTTCAGATAATTTCCGATTTCAATCCCACCTTCATCTGTAAATTTTAATGCATTATTAATCAAGTTTATCACTATGCATTCCAGCATATATATATCGCTTTTAAAAACTGCCTGTGCATCTGTCAACTGTGTAGTAAGGGTAAAAACTAGATTTTTACTTTCAGCATGTGGTTTGAAAAAATGATATTGATAATTAAGCATTTCATTCAGATGAATGGTTTTGATATGCAGGTTTATTAAATTGGATTCGATTTTAGAAATTTCAATAATGTTTGTTATGGTTTCCAGTAATCTTTTACTACTGATACTAATCATGTCCAGATATTTGGATTTCTTTTCTTCAGAAAGATCAGGATTTTTCAGCAGGTGTACAAATCCTAGTATTCCGTTCATAGGCGTCCGGATTTCATGAGACATATTCTGCAGAAATATAGTTTTCAGATGGTCAGACTCTTCAGCTTTCTCCTTAGCTACTTTCAACTCATTGTTTTTTATGATCAGATCGTGGGTTTTGGCCCTAACCTTTATCCTGAGCAGAACTGCAAAAAAAGAAACTGTCAAAAGAATAAAAAAAGCACCTAACAAAATCCATTTCAAATATGATGGGATACTTGTAGGAAGATCCTTATAAAACCATTTCCGCATTGACTTGTAATAATCAGAATGAATATCATTTTTCATACCAGCAAGATTTCTGTCAAACATTTTTACTATATCCCTGCATGTTTTTTTATTAAAAGCAAAATAAAGATCTGAAAACTGTAGCAGGACACCTGTGGAAATAATATCATGATCACACAAATCGGAAAAATAAAAAAATCGACTAGCGACAATCACATGGATATCACCATCTTTCAATGCTTTTACTGTGGTAGAATAATCATTGTACGAAATAATTTCATATTTCAAGTCAAACTCATTTCTGAATTTTCCATTCAGATACTCTTCTTGTACCGAGCCTTTCAAAACTCCGATTTTTTTATTTTCCAGATCGTGCAATGAACTTATCTGAGTATTAATGGTCGAAAAAACTTCTATCCATGAACTTAGTACAGGCATAGTATTCAGCAGAAACATTGAATCCCTTGTTTCAGTGTAGGCAACATCCGGTAGAATATTAATCTCCCCAGACCTCAGCTTTTTCACCAATTCATCCCAGTCAGCAATAACGTACTCAATCTGAATTCCTTCCTTTTCGGCAACCGATTCGAGAATATCAATAAAAATACCATCAGGGAGACCCTTTTCATTGATAAAAACCTTGGGAGGATTTTCATACACTCCTGCTTTCATTTTATATTTGCTGTGGTCATCTGACCCGTAAACAGAAGAATGCAAAAAAACAATTAAAAAGCCAATGATTACATACAAAAAGGATTTTAACGTTGTTAAGGAAATTTTCTCATAAATATCAACAGTTTCTAATAATGACTTCTTCATCAGTCCTTTGTTTTAAACATATTAAGATTTTTATTATATTTATTTCAACCCGATAAAAATTAGATTATTAAACAAATGTACTAAAGTTAAGAGTATAAAACAAATATTCAGAAAATTATTGATCAGGAATTAAAAAACTATTACCCCTCGTTTACGCTTTTTGTATATATTATTGAGTTTATAACTCATTTATATACAATAGATTGTCCATTATTGATGCAGAACAATTTATTTGTTAATAACTGATGTTACGCAAAATAACATTTCCACATTTTTTAAGATTCCTCATTTCACTACGTTCCATTCGGAATGACATAGTCTGTGATGCATGTATGAGGGAGAGGGTGGGCGTCTATGATAATTGTTCT
>JBDRPR010000214.1:0-2037 GCA_043826845.1 Bacteroidota bacterium | reverse complement strand
CATATTCCATCTTATCAGAAAAAACAGAACCCCTGGTAGAACGGAAGATACGATATATGGTAATGACCAGTGAGGAATATTTAGATTAGGAAAATAATAACGGGGAAGGCCCCATGTAACAAATATCCGGAGAAAAATGATCTACATCTCAATGATAGAGATCAGAGATCAATAACTGTAAGAATAGAAACCAATCTGACCTCTGACTTCTAAGATATGACCTTTGACTTTTAAACATAAAAACACCATGTAATCTGAAACTTTTATTTTAAATTTGCACGGTGAAATATATCGACAGAAATATAAACTCTTCCTTAACATTTTCACTGGACAACAATCCGGTGGTTGCAGTTATTGGTCCACGACAATGTGGAAAATCAACCTTTGCAAAGCAATTTATTAATGATTATTCTGATTTTATTTACCTCGATCTGGAAAAACCATCTGACCTTCGAAAAATCGAAAATGCCGAATGGTTCCTGACCAGCCAGAAAGATAAATTGATATGTATTGATGAAATTCAACGAAAACCGGATTTATTTCCTTTAATCAGAAGCCTTGTAGATGAATGGCAGGCGAATGGCAAGTTCTTGATTCTTGGTTCTGCATCACGTGATTTACTGAATCAGAGTTCAGAGTCGCTGGCTGGCAGAATATCTTACAAAAGACTGACACCATTTTTGTATTCGGAGATAAAAAACCAGGCAGATATTGAAAGCTGTCTTGCTTTAGGTACATTTCCTAAAAGCATACTGGCATCATCAGGAAAAGCATCATACGAATGGAGACAGGACTTTATAAGAACTTTTCTGGAACGGGATTTATTATTATGGTCAGGATTTTCACCTGCTACTATGAGAAGACTATGGGAAATGCTTGCCCATACAAACGGCCAGCTACTGAACCTTTCATCACTGGGTTCTTCACTGGGAGTCAGCCACACAACGGTGAGAAACTATGTTGAATTGTTGAAAGAAACTTTCATGGTTGAAATTCTTCAGCCCTATCATTCAAATATTGGTAAAAGACTGGTGAAATCTCCTAAAGTATATATTTCTGATACAGGAATCACTTCAGCTCTCTTAGGATTGAAGAGTTTTGAACAGTTAAGCGGACATCCATGTTTCGGGTCTGCCTGGGAATCTTTTGTTATAATGAATATAAGCGGACATTTCCCCGAAGCAAAATTATTTTTTTACCGAACATCTCATGGTGCCGAAATGGATATCGTTTTGAAACTTGAAAACCAGATTTTTGCTATTGAATGTAAAGCATCTTATGCACCTGCGCTAACAAAGGGAAATTACAACGCTATTGAAGATATTCTACCGGAACATACATTTGTTATTTCGCCAGTAATAGAAGGCTGGGCTGTGAAAGAAAATGTGGATGTGGTAAATATTACAGAGTTAATTTTAAAATTAACAAATTCCATTAATTAGCCCAGGTTAAGAAACCAGGGATCAATAAGTAAAAGAATAGAAACCAATCTGAATTCTGATGTAACAAACCAACAACCTGACAATTTATCCGCCGGAGCGTTAGCGTAGGTGGACAATGACAACAAGAAAATCAGAAATCAGAGGTCGGAGGTCAGGAATCAAATGGTATGACAACCAATAACTAAAAACATTATGTCAGAAATTAACTACACAACAATTATTACCTACAAAATTAAAGATATAGTATCATTGATTATTATAAATAAAAAAATGTCATTTATTGATACACTTGAATATCTTTATAAATCCAGTCTTTATGAAAATCTAAGCAATGAAAAAAAAAAGCTATGGCATCTAAGTTCTTTAAAACTTTTCCATATACTGGAGAATGAAAAGAAAACCAATATACTACAATTACCTGACTTTGTATGAAAAATGACAAAACCTGATAAAATACAAGTTTTTATTATTTTTGTTCTTGAATCTTATAAGAACAAATTTGGCAAATCAGTTTTAGATGTTCTTAATGATTTTAAAAAACACGATGTTTTTGCATTTCTGACTGAAGGCTACGAAGTGCTACACACGCAAAGTC
>JBDRPR010000213.1:0-3501 GCA_043826845.1 Bacteroidota bacterium | reverse complement strand
TACCTTTGGCTCTTCTTTCCTCCTTACTTTCCCTCATATATGTTTCTACTGTATCCTTGTTAATTGGTAATCCATTTTTGTCCACAAAAAACCTGTGTATTATTTCCTGTATATCCCGACTTTCAGCTTCAAGGAAATTTTTATCTCCAGTAACCTTTTTATGCATCAGATCATAGAATATAGTTGTCAAAATATTGATCTGATCATTGCAGATAATTTTCGGATTATATTCTTCATCTTTTTCCTTTTGAATCTCAGATTTTCTAAAATTCATATTTGGTTCCATCATAATATTTACATCCATTGCATCATACATATCTGCTTTATATTTGCTTTTATTACAATCGCAGTCCTTGTAATATGAACTAAACATCTTTTGCAGATAGGAAAGAACATTAATCATAAAAGCATTCTGCATATAAACCATAAATATGGCATTGCAATTTTTGGTATGCTGAATTTTCTCAAATTTTATTCTGGCCTCATAGCAAATACGCTGAGCCATCTGAATATTTTTTCTTGCATAATGAATTATCTGATCATCATTACCTGCATTGTGCAAAATATTCAAAGCTTTTACTTTTAACCTTTCAAAAGCATCTTCAAGAATAATCTGCAACATTTTCCCCTTTTCACAATACGGAACCGGAAGTTTTACCTTGTCTTCCATCTCATATATTTTCTGTGGAACTAGAAATATTACAGTTTCATCATCGAAAACCTCCGGTTTAAATTCAAATTTTACATCCGTTTTTTCTCTGAATCCAAAACGGCGTATATTTATTTTTGCCAATTCCAACCTTTGGTTTATTTCAATTCCAGACAGATGGACTTCCATTTTATGTATTTTCCGTATAATTTCAATCAAATTATCTTTTGAAGATTCATTATTTTCTTCTATAAAATATTTCTTCTTTAAAATTTCGCTAAATACGTTAACATCAATACTCTTATGTGGTTCACTATTCATAGTAAATCAATTATCATTAATAAATATGCATCTGTATGCTCAAAAATACACCCGAATTTCCTTAATTCTTTGCACTGTTAATAAATTACAAACCGTTGAAAAATATTATATTAACTGTAGGTAATATTTAAATTATTGGTTATCAATTACAGTTATTTATCAACAGTTCTGAAGTACTTGACAAACGTGAAAAACATTATATATTTTTTCAAATTTATTTCATCAGTTTATACAATATTTATATATTTGTGCTGGATATGTAATGAATGAAATTTAAAGTAAATTTCGGCAAAAGTTCTTATTTTGTTGTCAGTTGTCCAAAAGTTGTCCAGAGGTTTTAGACATTTGCAACACTCTATATATTATAGCATTATGAGAATGAACTCGTTCCCTCTTTCTCCGCCAATCAGGAAAATATCCCGCGAAAGCGGGATTTTTTATATCTCTGAACGTGCAAGCTTGCTTGCAAAAGTTCTGAGATATAAAAAATCCACGACTGCGCAGCAGTCGGGATATTTTCCTGATTGTAGCCACTCCTAACGTGATCACCGAACGAAGTGAGGTAATACCGATCTTGCCTGAAGAGACAAAATATCAATTGCGTACTGCATAGCTCTTATTCATACAAAAGATATTCTTCGTTAATACTCAATGTGATTCCTTCGGCCTGAATAAATCCTTTGAATTTCATCTTCAGTTTTTTCAGATCCATTCCTGACCAGTATTGTCCGGGATGTGTGACCACTTGCCACAAAGTGGCTTCTTCGGGAATTACTCCTGATTCTTTAAAAAGCGAAAGAGCATTCATAATATCAATCTTGTATTCCAGCGGAATATTTGTGATCTGCTTTTTCTTCAGGCTAATGTTATTCTGGATGATATTGGTCTGTTCGGCCATCAGCTTTTCTGTCTTTGGGGTAAAACAGTCAAGACTGATCTGATTCAGGGTGTAATCTCTTCCTGAGAAATTTCTTATTTCCACGAATCCTTTTAACAGCAGACCGTTTTTTAATATGTCCACCAGATCGTTAAAATTCTCAATCTTTTTTGTGGCTCTGAGGGAGGTTTCGCCTATTTTGAGTTTTTCTGAATCCTTGTATTTTTTGTAGTATCTCCAGGCAATCCCAAGAGTTAGGATGACTATGGCAACAATGATAATATTTTTTAATCTGAGCATTTATTGCAATGAATATTCACTGCAATATTATGATGGATGAAAATGTCACTTTCCTTTATATAATTATATTTCATATAAATTGTCATAAATTCTTATAATTAATTATTTTTACAATTAATACAATAATTATGGAAAAATCCAATAAACCAAAACATCAACATTTTATTCCAAAATCCTATTTAAAAAACTTTTCAATTGAAAGGGATAAAAAATATTTTATAGAAACATTAGATTTAAATAATGGGTCCATTTCAGAAAAAAGCATCAATGATATTTGTGTTAAAAAAAATCTTTATACAATAACCAATCTCACCCAAAATGACAAATATTATTTTGAGAAATTTTATGCAAAAAATGTAGATAATAAATTTCCAGAAACATATAATCTTTTAACAAACCCTTCTATTAAAACTATTAATAAAGCTCAGAAGTTTAAAATTATTTATACCATTCTTAGTTTTTATTTTAGAACTCCAAAGTTTGTTAATTCATATAATAAAATTACAGATGACATTATTAATGAATCAATAAAACATTCCACGAAAAATGGTATTGTTAAATTTTGTTTATACGATAAAGAATATGAATTTTCTATATCAGAAACTGAAAATGTTAAGAAAAAATTTAGAAATCAAAATAAAACAATATTCCTATATTCACATTTAAAATTTTGGAAAGAATTTGTTTCCTATAAAATTAATTGCGGAATAAGTGTTTATAATATTGTTGATGATATGGATTTAATTACATCAGATAATCCAATTATAATTGAAAATATTAATTCAAATAATTCTGGTTTTAACTTATATGATCCTTCAAATATAATTCAATTTCCATTAGATAAAAAAAATTACCTATATGTATTTCCAAATTCTGAATCGTCTGACCCTTTTCATATATATAGAGGAGAAAGAGACAAGATGTTTGCAATAACATCAAATTTTTTAATTCAATCAAATGCTGATAAATGGATTTTAGGTTTTCCCAATTCATTAAATAAACATTTACAAAATCAAAAAATATATAACGAAGAAACTACTGAAAATTTAAAAATATTGGAGGACTCAAAAAACAAGGCACAAAAATTTAAGGAATTAATTGATATTATGAATTCTCATGGTTTTTTTTCTCAAATTTTTGTAGATAAAGTTAAAGAATTTAGGAAATTTGAATATATGTCAGAAGATATTGAATTTAAAAAAACAATTTATGAACTAGTGTTATGTTAAGCATAATATGACGTATATATCAAATATTGTATTATCTTTGCAAAAACATTTGCATATGATACGTTATACAATCAAATTGACAAAGTCGGAAGTTGAAGAACTTAAAAGCATCGTTAATAAGGGCT
>JBDRPR010000212.1:0-3828 GCA_043826845.1 Bacteroidota bacterium | reverse complement strand
TCTCCTTTTTTTTGTTTTATAATATTTTGTTTACTAATTTTATAAAAATTTATTTTCTCAGGCAACGTTTTGAATTATTTATTTGTCTTAAAATTATATGATAAAATCTTAAAAATTATGAAACGAGCATGTTCGTTAAATATTCCATGGATGAAAGCTTACATGCAAGCTCAATCCGACTTTAACTTAAAAAATATACTTATGAAAAAAGTAATTTTTATTTTGATGTACCTGACAGTATCATTAAATCTTGTATCAAATGCACAGGATGTTTCTAAAGAAAATGAAATACTGTTTGTTTTTGAAAATCAGGAAACTATTTCTAATAATTTTGCTGATAAAGTCAATCAGAAAGTGATTGAATTTAAAATAAAAGGATTAAGTAATCAGAGTGAGATTGATGATTTAAAAACAAAAATTTTAGCTCAGCGAGGAGTGATAGATTTTGTTATCGGAAATTCAACCGGAAATAACGAATATTCTGCAACAATAACTTTATATGAATATGCAGATCATTGGATGTATTATAAGTTTTTATTTATACATATTGGAGTAAATAATGTGATTATTGATAATCAGATTATTGAATCAGAAAAATTGTCCAACCTCTAAAAAGTTGTATTATGAAAAAGAGATTAATTGTTTTATTTATAGCAATAGTTGCCATAAATTTTTCATTTTATGCGCAATCGGTGACACTTCCATATAATAATGCTACCGATTATGTACAAAATGTTTTAGTAGGTGGTGGGGTTACAGTTTCTAACGTTACCTCAAATTGTATTTTTTCTGCACCTGCCACAATTGGATATTTCAATAATTTTGGTGGTACTCTCATTACATTGAATGAGGGTATTATTATGTCATCAGGCGATGTTCAACTGGCAGATGATCCTAATTCATCGGGAAGCTCCGGAGCTACATCAGGGACAGGATCTGATCCTCAATTGGCTGCACTTGTACCCGGATATCCAATCAACGATGCTGCGGTTCTGCAGTTTGACTTTGTTCCTTTGGCGACACCAATGACTTTTCGTTATGTTTTTGCTTCGGAAGAATATCCTGAATGGGTGAATTCAAGCTACAATGATGCATTTGGCTTTTTTGTAACAGGACCAAATCCGGGAGGTGGCAATTATACTAATCAGAATATTGCTCTAATTCCGGGAACATCGTTACCGGTTACTATTGATAATGTTAATATTGGTTCATATTCGCAATATTATGTCACTAATTCCAGCGGAGGTAATGTGACTTATGATGCGTTTACTACAGTTTTAACTGCCCAGATAGATGTTGTACCTTGTGTGCCATATCATATCAAGATTGCTGTAGGGGATGCCGGTGACTCTGCATATGATTCAGCAGTTTTCCTGGAAGCTAATAGTTTCTCAACAGATGCTCTGGATGTTAGTGTAGCTTATACAAATCCAAGTGCTTCAATAAATGCAGTTGAGGGATGTAATGATGCGGTTCTTACATTTACGCTATCAAATACTCCGACTTCAGATTATACAATTAGTTATACGATAGGAGGGAGTGCATATAATGGTACGGATTATACATACTTACCTGGTTCAGCAACTATACTTGCCGGCAGTAATACAACCCAGATTGTTATTTCACCGTTCAATGATGGTATGACAGAGGGACCTGAAACAGTTACATTAATATTTCAAACATCAGCCTGTGGATCTGATACTATAGAGGTTGTTATTGAAGATCCACCATTACTGACTCCGAATTTTACGGTTACAACCCCTGTATGCGCTAATTCACCCAGTACAATTGATTATACCGGCGTCGGTGCAGATACATATACATGGGATTTTGATGGAGGTACCCAATCAGGAAGCGGGTTAGGGCCGTTTGATGTTACATGGACTACCGCAGGTACTTATGACGTTGTTCTTATTGTTAATTCTCCTTATGGTTGCGGAACTGCTGTGGACACCATGCAAGTAATTGTTAACCCAATTCCTACATCAACTTTTACTTTAACTCCTATTTGTGAGAATGATACTTCAAATATTGTATATATTGGCAATGCAGGATCTGGTGCTACTTATAACTGGTCTTTTCCTTCAGGAACACCTTCAGTCGGAGCAGGACAGGGTCCTTTTGATGTAATTTGGAATACAGCAGGAACTTATACATGTAGTCTTACTGTTATTGAAAACGGGTGTTCTTCAACTTATCAGGTAGATATTGATGTGATGCCTCCCGGATCGCCTAATTGTTGTGCAATTCCTGTTTCTAATGCAGGATCAGATTTTTCTGTATGTGGCAACAGTTTTAATTTGCAGGCAATACCAGACGTTGGTCTTGGAACCTGGACATGCTCATCATCTGGAGTGAATATAAGTGATATTCATAGTTCGGTATCTTCAGTCAATATATCAGGCGCATACGGACCATATACTTTTACATGGACAGAAAATAATGGATCAGGTTGTGTTGATAATGATCAGGTTGTTGTTACTTTATTACAAATCCCAAATGCAAATGCAGGAATTGATTTTATTGTTTGCGGAACTTCAATTAATTTGAATGGTAGTCAGTCGGTAGGTGGATCAACCATTAGCTGGACAAGTTTACCAGGAGGAGTATCATTTTCGCCTCCCACAAGTGCTGCTCCTACTGCAGATGGTACTTTTGGGACATATCAGTTAATAATTACTGAGACCAATGGAATTTGCATTGATAAAGATACTACTGTAGTTCAATATTTACCAATTCCTGCACCTGATGCTGGAATTGATCAGTCTGTATGTGGAAACTCTGCATCTTTAGCCGGTATTTTGAGTAATCCTTCAAATACAGGTTACTGGACAGGACCTGGGCAAGTTTCCTTCAGTGATATTTATGATCCAAACGCAACCGCTTATGCGGCGACCTTTGCCGGAAGTCAGGTTAGCTATACGCTTACATGGTATGAAACCAACGGAGTTTGTGATGGCACTGATCAGGTTCAGATTACTTTTATTAAGCCTCCTCTTGCAAATGCCGGATACGGAGGAGATGTCTGTGTGTATGATTTTGAACTGGCTGCTAATACTACTGGAGTTACTTATACCAGTGCAAACTGGACAGCAAGCGTTGCAGGTATTACAATAGTTGATCCGACAAATGATACAACTATGATTGAATTACCAACACCACCGAGTTATGATCTATATCACTGTATATTACCGGTTTACTTTACATGGTCAATTACTGCCGGAACAGGTTGTTCAAGTGTTGATTCTACACTGGTCTATTTTTATGACACTCCTGAAGCTTATGCAGGTGGTGATGATTCAATTTGTGGCTTGGTATATAATATGGAGGCAGTAAAAAGCATAGATTGTTCTGAAGGGCTATGGTCTGTTATTTCTCAGCCTGTCGGTACTATGGCTCCTGATTTTAATGATGTTAATGATCCGAATACTACAGTTTCAGTTACCGGCTTTGGATATTGGGAATTTCAATGGAATGAATGGCATCAGCAATCTTCAGTTTGCAATACTTCTGATACAGTTCGGATACATTTTATTGAAACTCCGACAATTGATGCAGGACCAAGGGACACTGTATGTGGTCACTGGGCTCAAATGAATGCAACTACTTCAGGTTATTCTGGTACGTGGATTACTCCTGGAGGAGGATATATATTTGCATCCGGACCAAGTTTAACTCTTGAAGACACATCATATCAGCATGTCTATAATACCTGGGTATATTATAACCAATTAGGTGATTCTGCAGAATTGGTATGGCGTGAATGTATGGGATTCTGTTGCAGTTACGATACCGTAATGGTATTATTTGACGAAGAATTTCCTGCAG
>JBDRPR010000211.1:0-2171 GCA_043826845.1 Bacteroidota bacterium | reverse complement strand
TATTTACTCCTGTTTTGTGTGCCACATCGACGCCTTAAAAAATCATATCTGATTATCAATTATTTATGAATTAAAATTTTACATTTTGGGTGTTCCATTGCGCAAAACAGGATTTATATGCAATAGCCAACATTTCAATATCTTCAGTCGATAATCTATCATTTTTTGAAAATGAGCCAAATGTTTCACCAAAGATTTATCAGACACTTAATTATCTATCCGATTTATGCAGGGGCACAAGCTATTGCTATTAAGTGCTTAAATTCCAGATTTACTTGTTTAACAATTCGGCATCTACTGTTTTATAAATTTTTCCCTCTTTATATTGTTTTCTAATGTTATTTCAACAAAGTAAACACCGTTTTCTAATTTAGAAATGTCAATATAGGTTTGATTTCTTTTGATATTACATGTCATAATATGTTGACCAAGTACATTTCGAATCAAGATTATTTGATTTTGATTAGTAACTGGCGTCTGAAAAATAAAATAATTACTTGCCGGATTGGGATAGACAATAAAATTATCAGGAGTGCTATTTTGTTCAATTCCAATAGATGAAATGGTATAACAGGTTGACGTATCAACGCAAAAACCATCATTAATAATAACTGCATAACTTCCATTTACAGTTGCTGTATAACTTTGACCGTTTTCACCAACAATAGGGCTATTTCCATTAATGCAATCTAACCATTGATATGCTGCAGATGTTGTATTAGCAGTAAGTATAGTTGAATTCTGTGATACAGATATATCAACTGTATTAACAGTCAGATTAATGGTTATTGTGCTATCACATCCTGCGGTATTAGGGATTACGGCAGTGATAACTCCAGAAGTTGTGTAAATCTGTCCATCGGGTGCAGTATAGCTGTTGCAAACAGTTTCTGCTATTGAATCGGTAGAATTATTACAGTTTATTATTCTTGCAATTCTGTTTCTGCCTGTTCCTTTATAAAAGGTAAAATCGCCTCCGATAATTATTCTTCCATCGTTTTGTATTGCTGTTGAATACACAATGTCGTTTGCTCCTGCACCAACATCAAATGTAGCATCTAAACTTCCGTCAGCATTAAGGCGGGCAATTCGGCTAATTCCTGTGCCGTTATAAGATGTAAACATTCCTCCGATAATTACTTTTCCATCGTTTTGTATTGCAGTATTTTCTATAGTATTATCTGCACCAGTACCAACATTAAATGTTGAATCATAGCTACCGTCGGGATTTAGGCGGGCAATGGAATTACCTGATGTCCCATTATAAGATGAAAACATGCCAGCGATAATTATTTTTTCATCGTTTTGTATTGTTATTGCATCCACAGAACCGTTTGGTCCAGCACCAATATTAAATGAAGCATCTATGCTACCATCAGTATTTAAGCGTGCGATTCGGCTTGTCGATGTTCCATTATAATATGAAAACATACCACCTATAATTATTTTCCCATCGTTTTGTATTGCAGTTGTAAAGACCCAACCATCTGCACCTGTGCCAATATTAAAAGAGCCATCCAAACTGCCATCTGAATTAAGGCGGGCTATATATTTTCTTGCTGAACCATTATAAGATGTAAAATAACCTACAATAATTATTTTCCCATCACTTTGTAAAGCGGTCGCATAAACACAATCATTTGCTCCGGTACCAACATTAAATGTAGAATCCAAGCTACCATTAGTATTAAGACGCGCTATAGAATTGCATGCTGTTCCGTTATAAGTTGTAAAATAGCCACCGACAATTATTTTTCCATCGCTTTGTATTGCTGTCGCAAGAATAGCACTATTTGCTCCAACACCCAGATTAAATGTAGTATCTACGCTGCCGTCAGTATTAAGGCGTACTATGTAATCTTTTGCCAAACCGTTAAAATCTGAAAAACTACCTGCGACAATTATTTTGCCATCGCTTTGTATTGATGTTGCAAGTACAGAGTAATTTGCACCGGAACCCTGATAAAAAGTTGTGTCGTTATCTCCACATTGTGCATATACATTAATTGCTAAAGCAATTAAAAGGATTGATGTTGTTAAAATATTTCTCATGTTATTTACTTTTAAAAGTTTATATTAAATATTTTGTTATAAAAAAAAAAGATCATAATGTCTGCTTTCATAGATAGTTATTATCATAATTATCGGGGCTTAAGATTGAATTTATAGTT
>JBDRPR010000210.1:0-4274 GCA_043826845.1 Bacteroidota bacterium | reverse complement strand
AATCAATAAATGCCATGCCCAATATTAAGGATGCAAAACTCATCCTTTTTCATAGCTATCTGGGGGAAGGAAAAACTGAAAAAGCATTAAAAATCATTGATTATATTGATATTGACAATCAGAATATTCTCATAAACTTTTCATTTATTTCAGAAAGAGAGAAAGAGATTTATTTTAAAACTATAAGGCCTGATTATATGAGATTTAACTCTTTTGCATTGTTGAATAAGGAAAAATATCCTGAGCTTACAGAAAAAGTGACTGATAATACAATCCGCAACAAGGGCCTGTTACTGAAATCAAATACAGCAATGCAAAATGCTGTGATGAAGTCGGGTGATGAAAAACTTATTAAAACCTATTCGCAATGGAAAGATATGAAAATAAACATCTCAAAACTATACAGCAGAGGAGAAAATACACGTGAACTTGAAGAACAAGCAGACAGTCTGGAAAGATATCTTGTAAGCAATTCAACTCTTTTTTCTGATTTTGAAAAAATAAGAAAAATTACCTGGAAGGATGTTCAGAAAAACCTCAAACCTGATGAAGCAGCAATAGAATTTCTCAACTTTGATCTGTATAATCCAGACAGCAATCTATATGATTTTACTGAATATGTTCAGTATGTTGCACTGATTATTACTCCTGACTGCAGTTATCCTCTGATGATACCTCTCTTCCTTGAAAACGAACTGGAACAGTTTTTAAAGAGTCCTGTTGAACAATCAAATAAAACTATATCAAGACTTTATGGTACAAGAAAAGTTACAAACAAAAAGCTGTATGAGTTGATATGGGAGCCAGTTGAGAAATACCTTGGAAATGCTAAAACGATTTATATTTCACCAGCGGGTTTGTTGCATAAAATTTCATTTCCTGCTATCTCTGGTAATAAAGGTTTGCTTTGTGATAATTATGATTTAAGACTATATTCAAGTATTTGTGAGACGAGTTTTTTAAAACCGGTCGAATTTGGTTCTGAAAAAACTGCCTCGATATTTGGAGGGATAGATTATCAGGTTGATAGTACAGCTATAGTTGTATGGAACTACCTTGAAGGAACAAAGACAGAGAGTGAAAAAATTGATAAATTGTTACACGCCGGAGGGTTGGATGTCAAATATTTTTCAAGTAAATCAGCAACTGAAGATGAGTTTAAGCACATTGCCTCGCAAAGCAACATTATGCATATTTCAACACATGGATTTTTTTTCACAGGAGATGTTTCCTCGACCAATGTACAAGAAAACAATGAAGAACTTGGAGATGTCGTTTTTAGGGGAACCGAAAGTGGATTTGGAAATAAACTTTTTGTTGAAACCAATAATCCCCTGATGCGTTCAGGGCTTGTTTTTGCCGGAGCCAACCGGGTATGGAACAAAGATGTTCCTGAAAACGAAGATGACGGTGTGCTGACTGCACAGGAAGTTGCACATATTGATATGAGAAAAACTGACCTGGTTGTGCTTTCTGCATGCGAAACAGGACTAGGAGATATTCAGGGGATTGAAGGTGTTTATGGCTTGCAACGTGCTTTTAAAATGGCCGGAGTTAAATATATTATCATGAGTCTTTGGCAGGTACCTGACAAAGAAACAGTAGAGTTTATGGAGATATTTTATAATAAACTGATTAAAACAAAGGATGTGCATGAAGCATATATCAACACACAGAGAGAAATGAGGAAAAAATATGATCCGTATTACTGGGCGGCGTTTGTATTAATTGAATAATTTATGAAAAAAGTACTAATTTCAGTAATAATGACTATTTGCACCCTCAATTTGTTTTGTCAGGGAAGCGACTCAGTTGACTCTTTGCTGAAAAAAATTAATGATATCAATATCAGATGTCCTAGTCCATGTCCTGAAGATACTTTTAGAATAGAAGCATATTATAATTCAGGGATGATGATTTACAGGCAAAATCCCGACTCAGCACTAAGTTTATGGAGGTCTGCCATGAATTATGCAACGGCATATATAAACGAATCAGAAGGAACAGAATCTGCAAAAAAAACAATCAAACAATACCTGTCTTTAACCTATAACAATATTGGGTTTTATTATATCAACAAGGGAAGCATGGTAAAAGCGCTTGAATACTATTATATGAGTCTTGATATTGCAGAAAACCTAGGTTACAAAAAAGATATAGCAAAGATATATTCCAACATTGGTTCGGTAATGGACAATCAGGGAAATGTAATTAAAGGTATTGAATATTTTACAAAGAGTCTGACCCTATACAAAGAAATAGGAGATACTATCGGTCAGGCCATCCCTTTAAATAACCTGGGGAATATTTATTATAATATGGGGGATATACCAAGGGCATTGGATTGCTATCAGCAAAGTATTAAAATAAGAAAGGAATCGGGCGATTCGCTTTCACTGGCAAACCCTTTAAACAACATTGGATTTATATATAAAGACCAAGGGGATTACGAAAAGGCTTTGGAATATTATGACAGAAGCTTGATGTTAAGAAAAGTAACCGGAGACAGGCAGGGAATTGCTTATTTGCTGCTTAATATCAGTTTTATTTATAAATTGCAAGGCGATGATGCACAGAAAATTAATAATCAGGTAGCTGCAGATTCACTTTATAAGATTGCACTAGAAAACCTGATGACAAGCTTAATCATACTGGAAGAACTAGGCGATAAAAGAGGTATGTCCTATTCTATGAATAACATTGGAGTTTTATACAGAGATATTGCCTCAATGTACTTGCCGATGCAAATAAATTCAGAGAGTCAGGAAATAGCGGATTCGATTTATAATAAATCTCTTGAATACTTAAGCAGAAGTCTTGGTTTAAGAACAGAAATTTCAGATAAAGTGGGGATAGTAGGATCTTATCAGAACCTTGGACTTCTATATCAGAAACAAAATAACATTGAAAAAGTCCGTGAATACGCAGAACTCTCTTATTTCATCAGTAAGGAAATTAATTACAAATCAGGAATAAAAAGTGCTGCCGGTATAATAAAAGAAATTTATATTGTCTGCAGAGAACTTTTTGATGCCGATACTTTTATCACAGAAGAAATGGAGATAACATGTCTGTCCGTAAATAACAATTTTGCAACCCTGCCGGAATCAGGTCAGGAAAAATATTTTAAAACTCTTACCCAGGATTTTGACAACTTTTATTCTTATGCCTATTTAAGAAATAAAACCGATTCTACGTTTATAAAATATGTTTTCGACATTACAATGCAAAATAAGGGGATTATGCTTAAATCATCTACTGCCCTTCGCAACATAATATTAAGCTCAGGGGATCAGAAAATGATTGAAGATTATGACAAATGGATAGCCCTGAAGAAGCAACTTGCTCGTATGTATGCCGAGGGGAAAAACACAAAAGAGTTAGAAATTAAGGCAGATGAAATTGAAAAGGAACTTGTAAAGACATCGGATATTTTTTCTGATTACAGTAAATTACAGAAAATGTCATGGCAGCAGGTAAAGTACCATTTGGAAAAAAATGAAGCTGTAATAGAATTTGTTTGCTTCAATTACAAAGATTATCAATCAGAAAAAATAAGCGATTATCTGAAGTTTACTGACTCAGTTATGTACTGTGCGATGCTTTTAAAATACGATGGTACAAGTCCTGTATTTATTCCATTATTCGAAGAAAAGGAGTTGAGTCATTTATTTTGCAAAAAAACAGGATGGCCAGTGCAGCAGGTTGAAGGATTGTACGGCAAGGGAAAAAATAATATTGGTGATTTGTACCAACTGATATGGGAACCTATTGAGAAATATCTGCAAGGAATTAAAACCGTATATATTTCTCCGGCTGGTCTATTGCATAAAATCAGTTTTGCTGCTATTTCTGATTCAGAAAATGTGTTTTTATGCGACCGATATCAAATCAACACAATAACAGCAATATCGGAACTGACAGAAAATAAAAGCGAAAGTAAAAGATTGAGATTGTCTTCTGCAATTGTGTTAGGCGGAATTGACTATAATTGCCAAAATAGCAGTATTTCTGGATGGGAATATCTTGAAGGGACGAAAATTGAGTCGGAAAAAATTTTTAACGTATTAAGAAAAAGCGATATAAATGTTGAATTATATTCCGGAAAGAATGCAACAGAGTTACTGGTTAAACAAAAAGCCGGTTTATCTAGCCTGATGCACATAGCCACTCATGGTTTCTTTTTTTCCGAATACGATGAAAATAATGAAGAAACTACTGATAAAAGCCATTATGAGAGGATAAGATTCCGCGGAAAAGACAGGAATTATGCA
>JBDRPR010000209.1:0-16721 GCA_043826845.1 Bacteroidota bacterium | reverse complement strand
GGTCTTACTATTTTATTGTATTATTTTTTTAATAAACCTGTAAATTGGAAGAGTTTAATAAAAAATGCATTGTTCTATTCGGCAGGTGTAGGAATAGCTTATGGAGTCATTATTCTAATTATATACAGATATGATGCTATTGATGAAATGTGGTACTGGACAATTGATTTTGCTAAAAATTATGTTTCTGAATTCCCTTGGAGTGAAGGTGTGAAACAGCTGAAATTCAATTGGGGAAATATAACTGATAATTATTCTACCTTTTGGGCATTAGCTACTATTGGATTGTTTTTGGTACTGTTTACAAAAAAAACCATATTTTTTAAAGTGACTGTATGGATAATAGCAATTTTTTCATGTTTGACAATTTTTCCCGGACTACGCTTTTACGGACATTATTGGATTCAGTTGACTCCTGTCTTGGCAATATTAACAGGAATTGCTTTTTATGCTGTTTTTGATCTTCTTAAAAGAAAATATAACCCGAATTATTTGAACATATTGCTGCTTTTGGTTTTTATAATTATTTCAATAGGTCACTTAAAAAGTCAGAAAAAATATTATTTCGAACCTGAAAAAACACAACTTTTAAGAGAAGTTTATGGTATGAACCCATTTCCTGAATCAAAAGTAGTTGCTGATTTTATTAAAGAGAGAACAGAGAAGGATGATTTAATTGCTGTATTGGGATCAGAGCCTCAGATATATTTTTATACAAACCGGCGTTGTGCCTCCAAACATCACTATATTACATTTTTGATGGGAGATACTGTATTGTTTCCGATGAATAAAACTTATCAATCAGAATTCATTAATGATATTGAAACAAAAAAACCTAAATATCTGATATATTTCAGACATTATATTTCATGGCTTCGCCATCCTTCAGCAGATACTTCAATTGACAACTGGTTTAATGATTTTTCAAATAAAAATTATAATCTGGTGGGCGTGGCGGATATGCTTAATGAACGAAAAACAAATTATGTCTGGTATGATGAAGTGTTTAAATATCAGCCAAAGGGTGAATATATTATTGGTGTGTTTGAAATAAAAAATGAAGCCGATACAATTGCTAATCGATATTGAAATAATAATTTCTATTGTCATTCCAATATTCAACGAAGAGAAAAATATTTCTGAATTATTCAGCAGGACTGTTGGCACTTTAAAAATTGGTTAACAGGTTCTGTAATTTTTTTAACAAACATAGAAAATGAACCGATTCGCTGATTGGCTATGAGTTAAACGCAATATATTGAGTTTATCGAAGTGAAGTTAATTTTAGAATTCACATTTATTTTTAATCTCAATAATTTCCAAATAAGAAGGGGAGTAAGATTTTTTGCTGGTATCTCTCTGGTAACAATTTACGGGAAAAGAAAACTTTGTTTATTTTTTTTCGTAAAACGAGAAAATATACAATTATGAAATTACTGATTTCCATACTTATATTTTTCTTTTTGTTTATCGGCAACTATTGTTCGCAATCTTCATGTATAGGAATTCCTGACACTATTTGTGTGAATACAGCACTGACAATCGAAAGTGAATGCCCTTATAATACGCAGTACTGGAATTTTTGTGGTGGGATTATGGATGAAGTTCCAGTTGTCTTTAATAGGGGAACTCTTCCATATATGAATAGTCCTGTAAGAATTGCAGTTGCATATGATAACGGCACTTATTATGCTTTCTGGACAAACTATTTCAACGGAAATATTACGAAATGTGTTTTCGGAAGTTCACTCAGAAACATTCCTGTAACCTATAATCTTGGTAATATTGATAGCATGTTTATTTCATTAAATGAAGGTATTCAAATTATAAAAGAAAATGGAAAGTGGTATGCATTTATTGTTGGATCAGGAAATAAATTTTTTAGACTAGATTTTGGTAATTCACTAAATAATGTTCCTGTTGGCAATAATTTCGGAACAATAGGGAATATGAGTCTTCCTCATGGATTGTATATGTTTAAGGAAGAAGGAATATGGATTGGTCTTGTTGCAAATGCTCAGTCAAATAGTTTTACACGGATAATATTTCCGGATTCGCTGACAGGAGTGCCTGTTGCAACAAATTCTGGTGTTGTTCCCGGGGTCAGCTATCCTACATCAATTTATCCGATAAAAGAAAATGATTCATGTTATGCTTTCGTTACAAGTAAAAGTAATAATCAGTTATTTAAATTTAATTTCGGTAATTCCTATTTTAATACTATGATGAATGTGTATAATTATGGCAATATAGGTGCTCTAAATGAACCTTTTGATATTGCTATAATCAGGGATTGCAATAAAAGTTTTGGAATAATTTCTAACAAATACCATGTAGCAAAAATGAATATGCCAGGAGGTGCATCTGGGAGCTTTGACGGGGATACTTTGTTTTATGGTAGTCTGAATCGAGTGGAGGGAATTTCAAATTCCATCCGGCAGGGAGACAGTTTGTATTATTTGCTTGTAAGCGCAGGGAACAGGTTGACTGTAATTAGTTTTGGCACCTGCTCAGGAAATCCACAGAATTATAATGGTCAGGGACCCGTTGATATGACATTTAATTCTACTGGTCAGTTCCCCGTTTCTCTGTTTGTGAATGAAGGAGAATATGATCAGGTTTCAGAATGCATGACATTAACAGTTATTCCCAGACCATCAAGTCCAGTAATTGAATATATTAATGATACAATTTTTGTTAATCATTCTGATGATATTGTATGGTACTTTGGTGATGAAATTATTCAGGGTCAGAACAATGATTATATTATTCCTACAGTTTCTGGAATGTATTATGCTGTTGCATTTAACGGCTACTGTTATTCTGATGCATCAAATATTATTGATGTTACTTTAGATATTCAGAATGGTAATTTTTCTGACAAATTTTCATGGTACTGCTATTTTAATGATGATATACTGATAATTAATTCTAATCAGATGAAATGTGAAAACATGTACATAGAAATATTTGATCTGACAGGAAAACAAATTCTGACTGAAGAATTAAATGTATTAGATGATAATGGAATGAGCTGCATTTCCCTGAATGAAAGACCAAAGGGAATTTTATTTGTGAAATTAACAACTGAGAGAGGATCTTCCGTAAGAAAAGTAATTAATTGGTGAGGATATATCGAATATACTTTTCTATTCAGTTCTGAAAATAAAAACCACTTGTCCCCACTATAATCGTGTTTAATTTCTAGCATTTATTATTCACAAACTTTGAAACAATATAAATTTTCCCGCTGATACCGCTGATTTTCGCAGATATCAGATAAAAACTTTTTTTCTGCGTAAATTTGCGTTCCCGATAAATATTGGGACTGCGGGAAACAAATAATCAATATGATAATTTCATAAATAATGCAGGTTAAACACAAACAATCTGATTTTGAAATCATTTCGTCTGTTATTTTTATCGGATATATTGAAAATCGAAAAAATATCGTATTCTTGTATTACTATTTATATAAATAATTGTTGCTATGATTTCTATTGTTATTCCTATATATAATGAAGAAGAAAACATACAGGAACTTTATAGAAGAACTATTGAAGCCCTTAAATCTTTTACTTCTGATTTTGAAATAATTTGTGTTGATGATGGCAGTAAAGACAATACTTATAAAAAACTCCTTGCATGCAATAGCATAGATAATCGTTTTAAAATTATATCCTTATCAAGAAATTTTGGTCATCAAAGAGCTATTTTGGCCGGATTATCTGTTACATTAGGTGAATGTATAGGAATTATGGATGGTGACCTGCAGGATCCCCCTGAGCTATTTCAGAATTTTTATGAAAAAATAATGGAGGGATTTGATGTTGTTTACGCAGTAAGGAAGACAAGAAAAGAAAGCTGGTTTAAAAAAACTGCGTATTGGAGTTTTTACAGACTTCTATCTGCAGTAAGTGAAACAAAAATTCCAATGGATAGTGGCGATTTTTGTCTGATGAAAAGAGTTGTTCTTGATCAAATGTTGGGAATGCCTGAACAAAGTTTGTTTTTAAGAGGATTAAGATCTTGGGTGGGATACAAGCAGATTGCAATTGAATATGACAGAGATGAAAGAAAAGCCGGAAAACCAAAATTTAACCTGAAAAGAATGTTTAATTTAGCATACAGCGGTTTGTTTAGTTTTAGCAATTTTCCGATTAAATTTCTTGGACGACTTGGGTTAACAATTATTCTTTTTAGCATTATTTATGGTGGAATTGTGATATTTAAACGAATTTTTTATCCTGACTTTATTCCGGAAGGCTTTACAACTTTAATTCTTTCAATTCTATTTCTCAGTGGAGTGCAGTTAATTTCACTTCGAATTCTGGGCGAGTATATTGTCAGGACTTATGATGAGTCGAAAAGAAGACCATTGTTTATTATAAAAGACAAACATCTTGATTAATATTAATGGATAAAAATTATTATTTGCAATACTATGATTATGAACGTAATCATTGGTGGTTTAAAGCCCGCAATAAAATTCTTATCAATCTGATCAAAAAATATTATATTCAAAAAAATCCTCGCATTTTAAATATCGGTGTTGCAACCGGACATAGCTCAGAACTACTGGGATCAATAGGTGAGGTGGTCTCTGTTGAAAATGACACCGAAACCTATAATTTTATTAAAAACAGTTTGAAACTGAATGCTGTGCAGGGCTCTATTCTCAACCTGCCTTTTGATAATGAAAGTTTTGATATTGTCTGCGCTTTCGATGTGATAGAACATGTAAAAGAAGATAAAATAGCGGTTAATGAAATGATAAGAGTTTGCAGTAAAAACGGATTAATAGCATTGTCTGTTCCTGCATTCCAGTCTCTTTGGAGTGAACATGATGAGATCAACCATCACATAAAAAGATATCGCATCAGGGAAGTAAAACAATTATTTAAAGGATGCTCATCAAATATCCTTTATTCAGGGTATTTTAATTTTTTTCTGTTTTTCCCGATTGCTATTATAAGATTGATTAATAGGATTTTTATAAAAAGAAAAGATGGAAAAATAAAAACTGTAATGAAATCCGACTTCGAAAAATTTAATAACAACTTTATTAACAAGATACTGTATTCAGTTTTTTATTTCGAAAACCTCTTTATAAGACTGAAATTCAGATTTTTTGCGGGAGTATCAATTGTATGTATTTTAAATAAAAAATGAACTGATTTTTGATGGAAAGAATTACATTTATTTTCAAAACATGTTATAAAACAGCACAGGCTTATTTCAATCATATCTCATACTTTTATATTTTTACGATTATTAATTAAAAAAAAGTCATATATGAAAAAATTAGCAGGTTTATTATTAGCAGCAGGTATTTTATTTATGTTTTCTTCTTGTAAAAAAGATTGGACATGCGAATGTACTATCTCATATAGTGATTCCACTCCTTCTACTACAATAACGTACACAATTAATGATGTGACTAAGAAGGATGCTCAGGATGCATGTGGTAATTATTCAATTACAGCTGGAACAGCTACTTATGCTTGCGATTTGAAATAATAAGCCTTAACTAAAAAATGGAGGGCATATTTAAATAATATGCCTTTTTTTTATTTTAAAATGAAGATTCTTGTACATATAATCCGCTGTTTAATTGGTCTTACTTTTATATATTCCGGTATTTCAAAATTGTATCCTATTGAGCCTTTTGAACTGTTTATTTTTGATCAGAATATTTTCGGACTGACAGTATCAGCTATTCTTGCCAGATTGATTATAGGGACTGAAATTCTTTTAGGAATTATATTGATTATCAATATTTATTCAAAAAATTCAATCAGAATATCTTTTTTTCTATTAGTCGTATTTACATTGTTTTT
The DNA here is from genome assembly GCA_043826845.1 of Bacteroidota bacterium. Classification (GTDB taxonomy): domain Bacteria; phylum Bacteroidota; class Bacteroidia; order Bacteroidales; family CAYTAU01; genus JBDRPR01. The sequence goes on along the minus strand of JBDRPR010000209.1, from coordinate 10,881 downwards.
AAGTTATCTGGTAATATTTAAATCAGAAATTACAAACTGTAACTGCTTTGGAGATCATTTGGCTTTTACTCCTCTGGAATCAATATTTAAAAATTTAATTTTAATTGGATTAATTGTTATTTTGCTTTTAAAGAACATTTCTTTTAAAATACCTTATAAAATACTTATTGTATCAATTTTAATTGCAGGTTCATTTTCATTGCCATTTATACTGAATCCTCCTGACCGGTTTGTAATTAATTTCAGACAAGAAGAAACCGGCTATCAATTTGATTATGAAAAATTAGGCGAATTAAGTTATAAAGGGAATAATTATAATTTCAAAGATGAAAAAGCAGTAATTTGTTTTTATAGTATGACTTGTAAATATTGCAAACTTACAGCTCAGAAAATCGCTATAACATTAAAAAACAACAAGTTGAACCCAAACATTTTTTATATATTCTTGGGAGAAGAATCTGACCTTGATCAATTCTGGGAAGAAGGCAAATCTCCAGTTATTCAGTATAAAATTTTACCTCCTGACCAGTTTTTTGCATTAAGCGGACTTAGCCTGCCTTCGATATATTTTATTGATAATGGAGTTGTTGTGAAAAAAGTTGGTTATAGAAATCTCTTTGAATCTGATTTTGTGGAGTTTTTTGAGAAATAGAACTTCCTTTTTCAAATTCCCGTTTTAGAAAAATTTCTCCGAATATTACTTTAAATATTTTTGGTTGTGTTTTATGATATTGTAGAAAATAAATATAGTAAATCATTCCTTTTCTTTGCCTCAATCCTAAAGGAAGGAAAAGGAATGAGTATACATGTAGCATATCTATATCAAAAATTTGTCAATCATCCGTCAGGAACTAGGCAAAAATTGGCAAATTGTTGATAGTACTTAGCATATTTATATTCCCACATTATACTAAAACATAACCATATTTTTTAAACCTCATAGAAACCACGGATGTTTTTGTTATAATTTGTGTATTTTTGAAAGAATTCAACTATTTTATTCCTAAAAAAAGAAAAGAGTAATTGAAATCATTAGTTATTAATTAGTTATTAGTGAAAACAATCATTTTAATAACAGCAATTGTAGCTTCATTAAATTCACTTGCACAAACAGAATTTATCGGAAAAATTGTATCTAGTAATGACAATCAACCTGTTGCGTATGTGAATATTGGAATAATAAACAAAGATGTTGGTACAGTATCTGATATTTATGGAAATTTCATATTAAAAATTTCTGATAAATATTTAAATGACAGCATACGAATTTCCTCAATAGGATTTATCAGTAAGGTATTTAAAGTTAATGAAATATTAAAATGCAACAGAGATACAATATATCTTGATAAAGCAGTATATACTTTATCGGAAGCTGTTATTAAACCTGAGAAATATACAAGCAAAATAATTGGAAACAGGTTTCAATATGGCATTGCCGGTAGTTATGGGGTTGACCAGTTGGGAAATGAGCTTGGAATTAAAGTTGAATTAAAAGGAAAACCATCAATGCTTGAAGGATTTGGCTTTTATCTGGCTGAAAATTATTGCGACACATTGTTTTTTAGAGTGAATATTTATAAAATAACAGATACTGTTCCGCAGGAAAACATTCTCAAGAAAAATATATTTATAAAAACGGCTACAAAAAGGGGGGAGGTATTTTTCGATCTTAAAAAATATAACCTGATGCTTGAAGACGATTTTCTTATTTCAATTGAATGGATAAAAAACTATGAAAAGGATTGTATATATTTTAGATATAGACCAGGAATTTTTACAACTCCGGTTTTTCTTAAGGTTGCCAGTCAAGGCGCATGGCACATGGAAAGAAATTGGGGAGCTTATTTTTTTGTATCTGTTAAACAACTGAAGCAGTAAGCACATAATCCAAAATAGAAATATTTGTCGATGCAACTTTCTGATTTTTTGATTATATTTGGAAATTGGAGTATTTCTTAATAAACAAGTTCGCTGTTAAATAAAAAGTAATTATGAAAAAATATTTTTTAATCACTTTATTTTTAATACAATGCTTGCAGATTGTCTTTGCCCGCGAGAAGATTCCCCCTGATTCAACTTATTTGAAAAAATCAATAAGCATAAATTTATCTCAGTTAGCTTTCAGAGATATCAGGATTTCTTATGAATGGCCATGGAAAAAAAACAGACTATTGAACGCAGGATTAGGATATAAATTCGGAATACAGGGCAACCAATATTCAATGGATCAATTCTTAAATAAACATACACTGCACATTTATCCTATTGAACTTAAAGAACAGGAATGGTTCTATTTTACATTTGGAAATAGTTGGTATATAAATAATTCTTTTTTAAACCTATTTATAGATTTATTATCAATTGATCTTCTATTTAGGTATGCATATCATGATCTTAAATATTATATTTGGCAAGTTACTCAGGAAGAAAGCTCATATATAAGTTTAAAGTCTTTAGAAAGAATTGCTGCGGGTATTAAATGCACAACAGGGAAAAAGTATTTTATGAAAATTTCAGACAAATACACTTCATATATAGAAATATACGCGGGTTGTGGAATCAGATATCATTATATAGAATGGACGATATATGCCAGAAAAGACGGATATGTAGAAATAGAAGATTTGGTTGCCTACGATACCCCATTAAAAGATGTAATTAATGGCATTGCACCTACAGTTCATATTGGCATTTGTATCGGTTTAGCATTTGGGAAATAACCATTTAATTTTGTAAGTTTGTATGCTTATTCAATGATTAATAATATTTAATTTATGAAATGCCCATGATAAAAATTTATCACAAACCGATATGATTATTAGGGCATTCCATGTGACAATAATTTAAAAAATAAAAAAATAAACACATGAAAAACAAAATAGTTTTTTTTATTCTTCTTTTGGTTCCAATTTTTTTAATAAGCGGTTGCAAGTCAAGAGCTAGCGCTCAGGATATTACGAATGATTCTTTACAATTGATCTTAAGTTTAAGTGCAAAATATACTGGAAGCATTGGTTGGGGTGATATATATAAATGTAAGGTAAAGGAAGTTAAAAAAGGAAACATAGAAGACACTACGATATTTTTATATATAATTGTGAATAATTATGAAAGTATATTTTCCAGGGGATTAGCTCAGCCGGGAAAAGTTTCTGCGGATATGGAACTGCAACTAATTGCTCATTTTAATGAAATTGAAAATGATAAACCCTATGTGAATTTTAAAAATGCTTTTATTGACCAAAAAAAGCGGACATGGGAATTAGTTGATTTGAAAAATGAAAATAAATAGAAATTATGAAGACTCTATTATTTGCAACATTAGTAATTTATACACTTTCCTGTGCTTCAGCTCAGGAAAAAAATGATACAATCAGGATTATTGACCAAAAAGTCATGTATGTAAATCTGTTTACAGACTGCAAGATAATAACTTTAAGCAATGGGGAATTTCTGAATAAAGAGTTTATTGAACAACAAGGCCACGGATATGGACAGATGACAGGCTATCTAAGGAATGATACAATCTATAAAATCAGGGAACATATTGGAATCAGGCTGATGCATGACATTGCAACAACGGATTATTACTTTTGGGATGGTAAACTGATATATGTAAATGAGAGTGAAAAATATGGTACTGACATTTTTATTGATAGCAGTGGAACAGTTGACTATAAATTATCAGATCCCGACTTTGAAGGCCATTACTATTTTTTCGATGACAGAATAGTTGATAGCCGAATGAAAGGACAACAAAAAATCTTACCCAATGAAAAGTATTTTTTATCGCAATCAAAAGACGGACAGTTGCTTCATTCTGCAAAGAAGTATATAGACTTGATATCTGATAAAAAGAATCAGTAACCAGATTTGCAGAATGTAAATTGTCTGCTAACTACAAATCACTGAATTTAAAACATAATCTTTTTGTTACTTTTGGTTTTTATGATTCTTAAATAATTGTAATATTTATTTTAACTGCAATTAACGACATAATATTTCTTGAGATTTGTAAATATTCAAGAAAATTTATGTAGATTTGGATGAAAAAGTATAAAAATGAAAGCTGAAAAAGCATTGCTATATATTATATTCTTAATTTTTTTAGTTACAAGCCTCTTTGGGCAATCAGAAAAACTGGACTCGCTTTGGAATGAATATAAAATGGCAAAACACGATACCACCCGTATAAAACTGCTAAATGAAAAAATCGGAGATATATATGAATCTTTAAATCCCGATTCAGCGATACTGGTATATAATCAGGCAATTGATCTTGCAGACAAGAATATCAAAAAACAATCGGCAAATGCAAAACAATTTCTTTTGCTGAAAGCATTTTCACTAAAAAGTATAGGTGATTTCCACAAAAATCATGGTAGTTATAACGATGCAATAGAATATTTTTTAAATGTTTTGAAAATATATCAGGATATTTCTGATAAAGTCGGAATATCAGACTGTTACTACAGTATTGGTATAGTCTATTCTCAACAGGGAAGTTACGATAAAGCAATAGAGTATTCATTAATGTCATTGAAAATTGCAGAAGAACTGGCAGATAATAGAGGAATATCCAAATGTTACAATAACATCGGAATTATATACAAATATCAGGGCAGTTATGATATGGCTATTGAATATTACTTAAAAGCTCTGAAAAGTCTTGAAGAAATTGGCGACAAAAAGGGAATGTCTAATAGTTATACAAATATTGGCAATGCATATGCTAGTCAGGCTCTTTATGATAAAAATTATCGGGAAAATCGTGATAGCCTGCTTAATTGTGCAATAGACCACTATCTAAGCGCTTTAGAGGTGTACGAAGAACTTAACAATAAAAATGGTATGTCCCGTTGCTATGGAAATATTGGTATTATTCGAAAGAATCAAGGACAATATGACGATGCAATTGAATATTTTTTAAAAGCATTAAAGATTTTCGAAGAGCTTGACGATAAGAACGGGATATCGCAGGCATTGATTAATATAGGAACTTTACAATTATTTCTTGGCGATTCTGTTGCTAAAACTCAAATTGAAAAAACAAAACAATATAACGAGGCTATTAATAGCGGATTAAAAGCGTTCAATCTTGCAAGAGAAATTAATGCTGCACCCAGGGAGTTCGAAGCTGCAGGTCTGTTGCTACAGTCTTATGATGCGCGTGATAAATTTGCCGAAGCTTTAAAGTATGCAAAAATATTTATTGCTATAAAAGACAGTATGTTTTCAGAAGAAAAAACAAAATCATTAGCTGAAATGGAGGCAAAATATGAAAATGAGAAAAAGCAGTTTGAAATAGAGAAAATGCAAAAACAAAAAGAGCTGGATAATAAAACAATTGAAGCCCAACAGGCAAAAAACAGAAAACAGCAAATTATTATCATCTCTGTAATAGGAGGGTTTATTATTATCCTTATGTTTTTAATAATAATTTTCAGAATGTTTCGCCAAAAACGTAAAGCCAACATATTACTTTCAACTCAAAATGCTGAAATCAATCAGCAGAAAGAAGAGATTTCTGCCCAAAGAGATGAGATTGAAACTCAGCGCGATGAAATAATTACACAACGTGATACTGTCATGCTCCAGAAAAATCACATTGAAGGACAAAAGAAAGAAATTACTGATAGTATCAAATATGCAAAGCGAATTCAACAAGCTGTTTTGCCGGCAGGAGAGAATGCATCCGGCATTTTGGGAGACCATTTTGTTCTTTTCAGACCCAAAGATATTGTATCAGGTGATTTCTATTGGGGTACTCGTATTAATGAATGGTTGATCTTTGCTGTTGCAGATTGCACAGGACATGGTGTGCCAGGCGCTTTTATGAGTATGCTAGGCGTGTCATTCCTAAAAGAAATTGTGAGAAATAAAGAAATGGTTAAGGCAAGCGATGTGCTTGAGCATTTACGTGAATCGATAATTGAAGCTTTACAACAGAAAGGACAGTCCGGTGAACAAAAGGATGGGCTGGATATAGCACTTTGTGCTCTCAACATTCACTCTGAAAATGATTCTTTTACTCTTCAATATGCCGGAGCTAATAATCCTTTATTTATTGTAACAACCCAAAAGAAATTAATAGAAATAGAACCTGATAAACAACCAGTTGCTATTTATGAAAACATGACTTCATTTACAAATCATATTATCCAATTACAAAAAGGAGATACAATTTATTTAACAAGTGACGGTTATGCTGATCAATTCGGAGGACAAAACAACAAGAAATTCAAAAAAAAGCAACTCAAAGAATTGTTTGTGGATATTGCTGGTAAGCCGATGGACGAGCAAAAACAAATATTGGAAACTACTATTGAAAACTGGCAATCAACTGGGGATGTTAAAAATGATCAAATTGATGATGTAACAATATTAGGGATGAAAATCTGAATGGGTGCGAGAAACACAGTTAGCAATAGTATATTTGGCTCGTTATCATGATATTTGATTTTGTATAGAACTACTTTAATGCTCGTCAAGATTAATCAAGCAATATATAATTTTTAAACTCACCCAATGATCTTCCAAAAAGTAATTTGTTTTCAATAAATGAAACAATTCTGTATCTCAGTTTCTCATGCTTATGCATCGGTCGATTTTGATTTGCTTTTCCTGAATATTGAAGCTGATCCTGCCAGTTGAATTTTTCAAGCCAGGTTTTCATTACAGCAGGGTGGGAGTCTTTGAATGTTTTTAGCCTGGATAAATTTCCGTAATCAAAAATATAGTGTCCTTCTTTTTCCAGTCTTTCAACTTCTTCTTTGCCTTTATGAATCGTATCCAGTGATTTGGTTTTTTTTGTCATCAGTTCAGGAGGTCTTACCCAGCCATAATGATAAACTTCAGCACTAATTTTTTTAACCTTTAGTTTAAAGGTACCTTCCTGTTGCCTGTAATTTTCTCCTTTAAAAAAAGGAATCCTTCTGAATGATTGAGCCGATTCCCATGAATGTATATCGGGAAGGTTCCTGATTATGCGGATTTCATTCTTATACCATCCATGCGAATTATGGTAGTGATTGTAATCGCCCCAGAAATGTTTGTATCCGAATAGCAAGCCTTCAACTTCAGTTTTATCAAGATTTTCCTTGCATGACTGAATGATTAGGGGTAAATATTTTTCGTGAACCACTTCATCAGCCTGAAGATAAAAAAGCCAGTCCCCTGTACAGCTGTTTTTTGCTATATCTGTCTGGTGTGCATTTTCAGTACCATTAGGATATTTGGAAATATCCCAGATAGTATCAATGATTTTTATTTTTGGGCTGTCAATGCTCTTTATTTTTTTCAGAGTCTGGTCGTCGTCATCACAATCACCTATAGCAATGATAAACTCATCAACAATTGGCAACACAGACAGGATTGATTCTCGCCATGGGTAATAAAGTTTATCGGCATTTTTTGCCATTGAAAAACCACTGATCTTCATTGCTATGAGAAAATTTGCAGGTCGTTTAATTTTTTATAATAGCCGTTGAGTTTCATCAATTCATTATGTTTACCGGTTTCAACAATTTTTCCTTCGTGCATCACACAGATTAAATCTGCATCAACAACTGTAGATAGGCGGTGTGCTATGACTATCGATGTACGGTTTTCCATAAGCTTATATAAGGCATCCTGAACCAGTTTTTCAGATTCAGTGTCAAGTGAAGAAGTCGCTTCATCAAGAATCATAATGGGAGGATTTTTAAGAACGGCCCGGGCAATACTTACACGCTGTCTCTGTCCTCCTGACATTTTTATTCCGCGATCTCCTATATTGGTGTGATATCCACGGGTTGTTTCCATAATAAAATCATGTGCATTGGCTACTTTTGCAGCAGCAATTACTTCTGATTCCGGAATATCATCATTGCCGAAAGCTATGTTATTATGGAAATTTTCATTAAAGAGAATGGCCTCCTGTGTAACAATTCCCATTTGTTTTCTCAGATCATTCATTTTTATATCTCTGATATCAATACCGTCGATCAGAACAGAACCTTCAGTTACATCATAAAATCTGGGGAGTAAGTCAGCCATTGTTGTCTTTCCGGCACCTGATTGTCCTACCAAAGCTACTGTCATACCCTTTTTAATCGTCAGGTTTATATTTTTTAAAACCATATTTTCCTGATATTTAAAAGAGACATTTCTGTATTCAATTGAATCTTTAAATCCTTCGAGAGAAACAGCATTTTCTTTTTCAACAATAGTTTCCTCCGCATCAAGAACTTCATTAATTCTGTCTGCAGAAGCCATTCCTTTCTGAATATTATAATAGGCTGTTGAGAATGATTTAGCCGGAGGGATAATCATGTAAAACATTAATAAATAAGCTATTAATTTTTCTGAAGTTAATTCACTTACTCCACCTAAAACCAGTGTGCCACCATACCACATAATCACCACTATTAAAATGGTACCTAAAAATTCACTGAGTGGACTGGCAAGATATCTCCTTCTGAACATTTTAATCATCAGGCGTGTATAGAAATTATTCACACTTTCAAATCTTTGTTTGATTTTATTTTCAGCATTAAATGCTTTGATAATTCTCAAACCTCCAATAGTTTCATCCATTATTGACATAAGTGTACCAATTCGTCTCTGGCCTTTCATTGAGGTTTTTCTCAGAGATTTTCCTATTCTTCCAATCATATAACCACTTACAGGGAGAAGAATTATTACAAATAAAGTAAGGTTGAAGCTCAAATAAAACAATGCACTCAGATAAATTAATATAGTCAGAGGATCTCTGATAATCATTTCTATAGAACTAACTAGGGACCATTCAATTTCCTGAACATCTGTAGTCATACGGGACATGATATCTCCTTTTCGTTCATTTGAAAAGTAGGAGATAGGTAGTCTTAAAATTTTACCGAATAATTTATTTCTTAAATCTCTGGGTACTCCGTTTCTTATAGGAGCCAGATTATACATAGCAATATATGTAAACAATGTTTTGAAAAGTGTCATGACAATAACTGCTCCTCCCACAATAAGTAAGGCTGTTTCAGCCCCGTTTTTTTCCTTTATGTCGGATAGAAAATACTGAAAATTGTCCAATAATGATTCTAAAGTAAGTTCAAATCCCGATGGTTTATCAACCGGAGCATTATTCCCGAAAATAATTCCAAGAAATGGAATAGCCATAGCAACTGAAAATAAACCGAATACTACTGAAAGTAAATTGAAAAGTACATTCATTGTAGCTTTTTTCCAATATGGAATCAGATATCTTAATATTTTCCCTATATTCTTCATTTAATTATAAACCGGTATAATTGAAAGGAGTGATGCTTTTCATTTCTTTTTTTATCTGACTGCTGACATCTAACGAATCTATAATAGATATAATTGTCTTTTCGTCAATTTTTGTATTCTTGCGTGTGAAGTTTTTCAACACTTCATAAGGATTAGGATAGCCTTCTCTTCTGAGAATTGTCTGTATGGCTTCAGCAACAACCACCCAGTTATCCTGAAGGTCTGCTCTTATTTTTTTCTCGTTAACAACAATTTTATTGAGGCCTTTCATTAATGATTTGAAAGCAATAACTGTATGAGCCATTGGAACACCTATATTTCTTAAAACAGTCGAATCTGTCAGGTCACGCTGAAGTCGTGATATAGGAAGTTTTGCCGAAAGATGCTGAAATACCGAGTTTGCTATTCCAAGGTTTCCCTCAGCATTTTCAAAATCAATAGGGTTTACCTTATGAGGCATCGCCGATGAACCGACTTCTCCCTTTTTAATTGTTTGGGTAAAGTATTCATTGGATATATATGACCACATATCTCTTGAAAGGTCAATCAATATGGTATTGATTCTTTTCAGATTATCAAATATGGCAGCCAGATGATCATAATGATCTATCTGTGTTGTGGTTTGTGATCTTTCCAGATCAAGAACATTATTTACAAATGCATTCCCGAATCCAATCCAATCAATTTTCGGATATGCAATATTGTGGGCATTGAAATTTCCGGTGGCTCCTCCGAATTTTGCAGAAAAAGGAATTAATTGGAGCATTCCGTTTTGTTTTTCAAGTCTCTCTATAAAGACACGAATCTCTTTTCCCAAACGGGTAGGAGAGGCCGGTTGTCCGTGAGTTCTAGCCAGCATAGGAATATTTTCCCATTCTTTTGCCATCAGGTAGAGTTTATTCAGCAATTTATCAAGAAGAGGAAAATATACTTCGATCATGGCATCTTTCAGAGAATAGGGAATGGCTGTATTATTAATATCCTGAGAGGTAAGGCCAAAATGTATGAATTCCTTATACTTTGAATATCCGAGCGCATCGAATTTTTCTTTTATATAGTATTCAACAGCTTTTACATCATGGTTAGTGATATTTTCAATTTTTTTAACCTTAAAGGCTTCTTTTATATCAAAATCAAGGTAAATCTTGTTCAGTCTGACAAAATCTGCTTTTTTAAAACTTTTTAACTGTGGAAGAGGAATCTGGCAAAGAGTAATGAAATACTTTACCTCTACCATGACCCTGTATTTAATCAGTGCATATTCGGAAAAATACTCGTCAAGTTCTTCAACCCGGTTTCTGTATCTTCCGTCAACCGGTGATATGGATGTGAGTTCATTTAGTTTCATAGCCGATTTTTGGAACAAACCTACATATAATTTTCTTAATTAAGTTCAAACCGACTGAAAATTTATAAAAGTTAACTACCTTATCATATTATCATTCTTTTTGCTTAATCACGAAAGCAATAATTCAATAAAAAATGAAATTTCCTTATATGTGTTTTTTGCTATGTATTGCCTGTGTGCTGAATTTCATTTATTCTCAAATATTAGTTGTTGATTCTTTGAAAATTAACAATTACGTAACATTTTTTCATTTATTTCACAAATAAATT
>JBDRPR010000208.1:0-12333 GCA_043826845.1 Bacteroidota bacterium | reverse complement strand
CTTTTTCATTATCGAAAGAAATAAGCAAAGGTGCATATGCAAAAGATAATCAATTAATAATAAAAACCAATACAACAGATTTTACCATGTCAATTCAAGAATTAGCTTTACAAGGGAAGCATAATACCTACAACTCCATGGCTGCGGGAATTACTGCTTCTATTTTAGGAATTCGAAAACCTTTTATCAGAGAATGTTTAATGGATTTTCAAAGTGTTGAACATAGGCTTGAGCATGTAATTAAAGTCCACGGAATTCAGTTTATTAACGATTCAAAAGCAACAAATGTGAATTCAACATGGTATGCTTTGGAAAGCATGACTGCAGAAGTAGTCTGGATTGCTGGAGGTATTGACAAAGGGAATGATTATTCTCAACTCAGAGATTTGGTTGAGCAAAAAGTTAAAGCAATTATTTGTCTGGGAAAGGACAATGATAAAATTCACGAGGCATTTAAAGGTGTTGTTGATAATATTATTGACGTAGAGACTATGTCTGATGCTGTTAAAAAAGCATATCATCAGGCAAAAATTGGAGATATTGTTTTATTGTCTCCTGCCTGTGCAAGTTTTGATCTGTTTCAGAATTATGAAGACAGAGGCTGGCAATTTAAAAACGCAGTTAGGGAATTATAAACATTTTTTATGCGCACACTTGTTGCAAAATATTTTAAAGGAGACGCAGTGATCTGGGCTGTTTTGGTTGTATTGTCAATTTTTTCAATACTTGCAGTATATAGCTCAACGGGTACCCTCGCCTATAAGAAAATGAGTGGAGATACAACTTATTTTCTTCTAAAACATGGGTCTTTATTAATTTTTGGATTTTTACTTGTTTTTGTTTTTCATCATTTAAATTATCGATATTATAGCCGATTATCTGTTCTTTTTCTATATCTTACAATACCTATGCTTTTATGGACTCTTATAAAAGGAGCAAGTTTAAATGAAGCTTCTCGTTGGATTACTTTACCGGGCATTGGACTGACTTTCCAGACTTCTGATTTTGCAAAATTTGTCCTTGTTATGTTTATTGCACGATTTCTATCGCAAAACCAGAAAAATATTAAAGATTTTAAAACCGGCTTCAGATCAATTATTATCTGGATTTTGGTTATTTGTGGACTGATATTACCTGCGAACTTTTCAACAGCGATAATTTTATTTGCAACTTCTTTGATTTTGCTGTTTTTAGGACGAACGAAAATTTTATATTTATTAGGGCTTATAGTGGCCGGTGCCGTAGCTATATTAATTTTTCTCTTAATACTTTATAGTTTTCCTGAAGATTCAAGAGGAAGGCTGGGAACATGGCAAAAAAGAATTGAAAATTTCAAAAATGGAGATTCAGAAGGAAATTTTCAGGTAGAACAAGCAAAAATTGCAATCGTATATGGGGGTTTTTTAGGCAAAGGTCCCGGAAATAGTGTCCAGAGAAATTTTTTACCTCATCCATATTCTGACTTTATTTATGCAATAATAATAGAAGAGTACGGAGTACTTGGTGGAATAATAATATTACTAATGTACCTGATACTGCTATTTAGAGCTGGAGTAATTGTGAGAAAAAGCACCAGTCAGTTTGCTGCGTTTTTAGCAATTGGATTGACGTTTATGATAGTATTTCAGGCATTTATTAATATGGCGGTAGCTGTTAATATATTGCCGGTGACAGGGCAAACATTACCATTTGTGAGTATGGGTGGTACTTCTATTATTTTTACAGGAGTGGCATTTGGAGTAATATTAAGCATCAGTAGAACAAATAAACTTCAGGAAAATAATGAACAAGTCTAAAAAAATAATTATTAGTGGTGGTGGAACAGGTGGCCATGTGTTCCCTGCAATTTCAATTGCAAATGCATTAAAAAGTAAAAATCCGGAAATTGAAATATTGTTTGTAGGTGCAGATGGTAAAATGGAAATGGAAAAAGTGCCATCTGCAGGGTATAAGATTATCGGACTACCTGTGAGGGGATTTCAACGAAAAATTACTTTTAAAAACATTTCATTCTTTTGGAAACTATACAAAAGCATGTGTAAAGCAAAGAAGATTATTAAAGAATTTAAGCCGGATGCAGTAATTGGAGTTGGTGGGTTTGCAAGTGGTCCGGTTTTGAAAGTGGCATCAAGAAAAAAAATTCCGACTCTTATACAGGAACAAAACTCCTATGCAGGTGTTACTAATAAAATATTGGGAAAAAGAGTCGATAAAATCTGTGTTGCTTATGAAGAAATGGAGAGATTTTTTCCTAAAGATAAAATTATTGTTACCGGAAATCCTATAAGGCAGGATTTTTTGGAAGGTATAAATAAAAAAGCAGAAGCGTTTATGCATTTTGATTTGCAGGGGAATAAAAAAACTTTGTTAATTGTTGGAGGAAGTTTAGGCGCAAAAACAATTAATGATAGCGTATTCAAAGGAATTGAGAAATTGATTGAAAACAGGATTCAGGTTATCTGGCAAACAGGTAAGCAATTTTATGATATTGCCAAACAGGAAGTTGCCAGATATAACACAAAGGATATAAGAGTTTATGAATTTATTACAAAAATGGATTTGGCATATTCAATTGCTGATGTTGTAGTTTCAAGAGCGGGTGCAATAACTATATCAGAATTAAGCTTAATTCAAAAACCAGCAATTTTAGTACCATCACCAAATGTTGCTGAAGATCATCAGACAAAAAATGCAATGGCTTTAATTAAAAATGATGCAGCAATGATGGTTGAAGATAAAGAAGCCCGTGATTTTTTAATTGATCAGGCTCTTGATCTGATAAAGGACGAATTTCGTCTTACTGTTTTTAAAGAAAATATTTCAAAAATGGGATTCAAAAATTCTGCTGAAATAATCGCAGATGAAATTATTAAATTGATAGAAAAATAGTTAAATATGGATTTTTCCGGATTGAAATATATATATATGATAGGTGTCGGAGGCATTGGTATGAGTGCTATTGCGAGGTATTTTAAGCATTCGGGAAAAACTGTTTATGGCTATGATAAAACAAAGACTCTTCTTACGGATGAACTGATAAGAGAAGGAATTGATATCCACTTTAATGATGATGTCAGTTTTATCCCTGAAATTTTATTGAAAGATGAGAATATACACGAAACATTAGTAATATATACTCCGGCTATTTCCTCGGATCATAAAGAGTTGCAATTTTTCAGATCACTATATTATAGTGTTTTTAAACGGGCAGAAATACTTGGTTTTATCACCAATAAATATAGATGTATTGCTGTTGCCGGAACTCATGGCAAAACAACAATAACAGCAATGATAGCCCATATATTAAAACTAACTGATGAGGGTTGTACTGCATTTATTGGTGGAATATCAAAAAATTATAATACTAATTTTTTATTTTCCGATAAACCCCAATATATAGTTGTTGAAGCGGATGAATATGACAGATCATTTTTAAAATTAAATCCGGAAATCGCAGTAATATCATCCATTGATGCAGACCATCTGGATATTTATGGAACAAAAAATGAAGTTATTCTTGCTTTTAATCAATTTGCAGAGAAAATTCAGCTCAATGGAAAGTTGTTTATAAAAAGCGGACTAGATGTAGCTGTTCCTGAAACGATTCAAAAATACAGTTATTCTGTAAATGATTATAATAGTGATTTTTATATATGCAAAACTCAGAAATTAAATCAGTGTTATCGTTTTGATGTCAGGAAAAATACAGGTGAGATATACAAGATTGAACTTAAGGTTCCGGGATTATATAATGTTGAAAATGCTTTGGTCGCATTTTCCGTTGGCATGTCAATTGGACTTAATCCCGATATAGTAATTAAAGGACTTGAAAGTTTTTCAGGAATTAAAAGAAGGTTCGATTATCAGATAAATGATAAAGTAATTATGATTGATGATTACGCTCATCATCCCAGAGAAATCAGGGCTTGTCTGGAATCAGTCAGAGATATATACCCCGACAGAAGAATAACAGGAATATTCCAGCCTCATTTATATTCAAGAACCAGAGATTTTGCTGATGAATTCTCAGAAAGTCTCAATTTACTTGATAATCTTATATTATTGGATATTTACCCTGCCAGAGAAATCCCTTTGAATAATGTTACAAGTAAACTTATATATGATAAGGTTAAGATAAAAAATAAAAAATTAATTCTTAAATCAGACTTAATAGATGAGCTGGACAATCAGGACATTGATGTTTTAGTGACAATGGGTGCAGGGGATATTGACCAGCTTATCGAGCCAATAAAGCAAAAATTAATAATTAAATACAATATAAAAAAATAGTGTACAGAAAAATTAAAAATATTGTAATATGGTTTTTAATAGTTATTTATATAATTATTGTCTTTGGTTTTATTTCTGATGAAAAAGCATTTATATCCTGTAAAAATATTGAGATTGAAATAGGTGATAAGGAAAAATATCAATTTATTAAAGAAAAGGATGTTTTAGATATATTTAAAAACGAGTCGCTTAAAATTCAGGGATATCCATTTGATAGTATTCATCCATATATAATAGAGAAAATATTAATGAGTCAGCCATCTGTTAAAAGTGCCGAAGTGTACACAACTATTGATGGAATAATAAGAATATTTATTTCTCAGAGAGAACCGCTACTTAGAATTATTAATTTTAATAATGAAAGTTATTATATCGACAAAGACGGCTGGTTGATGCCATGGTCTGAAAAATATACTGCAAGGGTCATTGTCGTTTCAGGAAATATTAATGAGCCTTATTCAATAAAATATAAAAAAAATGTTGGAAATTTTGCTGATGAATCAAATAATAGAAATTCATCATTATTTAAATTATATAAATTGGCTCAATACATAGAAAGTAATGATTTTTGGAAATCGCAAATTCAGCAGATTTATATCAATAAGGACGAAGAAATTGAATTAATCCCAATAGTGGGAAATCATATTATTTTATTAGGTGATATAGATAATTTCAAGGAGAAATTATTTAATCTTAAATTGGTTTATGAAAAAGGATTTAGTGTTGAGGGATGGAATAATTATAAAGTCATTAATTTAAAATTTAAAAATCAGGTAGTTTGTACTAAAATTAATTAATATGAGCAAAGTATATAAAACCCTAGCAGCCATAGATATAGGGACAACAAAGATTGTTGCTATTATTGGCAGAAAAGATGAAAACGGAAAAATTGAAATTCTTGGAATGGGACAGGCTTCGTCAAAAGGAGTAAAAAGAGGTGTTATCCAGAATATTGATGACGCTGTCAATTCTATTAGTACAGCAGTCGAAATTGCGAAAGAGAAATCTGATATTGATTTTGATGAAGTATATGTTGGTATTGCAGGTCAGCATATTAAATCTGTCCGTTCAGGAGGACAAAAGTATATTTCTTCAGCAGACAATGTAATCAAACAGGAAGATGTGGATGCTTTAGTTGATGATATGTACAATATTCCAGTAGGAGCAGGTGAAGAAGTTTTACATGTCATCCCTCAGAATTATACTGTCGATGGAGAATCTGACGCAAAACCGGTAGGCATGTTTGGAAGGCATCTCGAAGGAAGTTTCCATATCGTTATTGGCCAGATTGATTCTGCAAACAATCTCAAGAAATGTGTAAACAGGTCCGGACTTAAAGTAGTTGATTTAATTCTTGAACCACTGGCATCTGCTCACGCTGTTCTATCCGACGAGGAAAAAGAAGTGGGTGTTGCTTTGGTTGATATAGGTGGAGGCACTACAGATATTGCTGTTTATTATGACGGAATAATAAGACATACTGCTGTAATCCCATTTGGGGGAAATGTCATAACAAGTGATATAAAAACAGGCTTTTCAATATTGGAAAAACATGCTGAAAAACTGAAGATTATGCATGGTTCTGCCTTAGCTGATGCAGCCAAAGAAAATGACTATGTCTCTGTTGAAGGAATTAATGGCAGACCTCCTAAAGAAATCTCTTTGAAAAGCATCGCTTATGTTGTTCAATCAAGAATGGCTGAAATAATTGGAGCAGTTCAATTTCAAATAGACAATTCCGGATTTGGAGAAAAATTAGGCGCAGGTATTGTACTTACGGGAGGGGGGGCTCTTTTAAATCATTTACCACAACTTGTTGCATACGAAACAGGATATGATATTCGTATAGGTTTACCGAGTAAATATTTGATCGGGGAATATTCTGAAGAAATAAATAAAACCATGTATGCTACTAGTATAGGTCTTATTCTTCAGGGATACGAATTTTTGGAAAAAAAGAAAAAAGATAGTCTTTTCGAAATACCTGATAAGAAGAAGAAGAAAAAAGTAAAAGAAATTGATAATAAAACAGAAAAAAAAGTTCGATTCGATGGATTATTAAGAAAAATCGGAGATTTTTTTGATGAAAAAGATAATCCGCTATAAAATAATTAACCCTTAAATCAAATCATTATGAGTGAAGAATTAATGAATTTCGACTTGCCACAGGAAAAATCCTCCATAATTAAAGTTCTTGGTGTTGGAGGCGGTGGTAGCAACGCTGTAAATTTTATGTTCGAACAGGGCATAAAAGACGTTGATTTTATTGTGTGTAATACAGATGCTCAGGCTCTTATAAAAAGCCCTGTTCCGATTAAAATTCAACTTGGTGCATCTCTGACTCAGGGCAGAGGAGCAGGGAGTAAACCTGAACAGGGTCGTCAGGCGGCTATTGAAAATCTCGATGATGTTATGTCGGTTTTGAAGGACGATACAAAAATGGTTTTTATAACTGCTGGAATGGGCGGGGGAACAGGAACCGGAGCAGCACCTATTCTTGCCAAAGCGGCTAAAGAATTAGGAATTCTAACGGTTGCAATTGTTACAATTCCATTTAGATTCGAAGGACCAAAACGTATAAATCATGCAGTTGAGGGTATATCACTTTTGCGGGAACACGTTGATTCGTTACTTGTTATTAACAATGAGAGATTAAGAGAAATTTATGGAGATTTACCAGTATCAGATGCCTGGGCAAGAGCAGATAACATTTTATCAGTTGCAGCTAAAGGTATTGCTGAGATTATCACTGTTGCAGGTCACATTAACGTTGATTTTGCAGATGTTGAAACTGTGATGACAAACAGTGGTGTTGCTATCATGGGACAGGGAGAGGGTGAAGGTGAAAACCGTGCTATCGATGCAATCGAATCTGCTTTAACTTCTCCTCTTCTGAATAATAATGATATAAAAGGAGCCAGAAATATCTTATTAAACATAATTTCCGGTAAAAAAGAAGTGACAATGGATGAAATAGCTAAAATAAGTGAATATGCGCAAAATGCTGCAGGAAATTATGCAGATATTATTTTAGGTAGTTGTTTTAATGAAAATATGGATGAAAAGGTTGGGGTTACTATTATTGCAACCGGTTTTGATATCAGCAGTATCCCTGAATTGCATGCGCGACAGGAGCAGAAAAAAAATTTTGTAAATCAAATGTCTGAAAATAAAAATTATTCAAATCAAAATAGTTTTATTGAAAGACGAACAACTCAAAAAACAATAAATTTTTCTGATCAGAAAGAAGATACAAAATTGAAAGATGAAATCAGTAAATTATATGATAATAAGAAAAATAATAATGATTCTAATAATCAAAATGACTCAACAAAAATATATCGGTTTGCAGATTTGCAAAATCCTGAAAATATTGATGACCTTGAAAATGTCCCTGCATACAAAAGGGCAGATTTAGTAAAGGAAATCGAAAAGGATATAAATTATTCAAAAGAAAGTGATTATTCAAAGTATTCTTTGGAAGACGATAATAAATCAGTGAAAATAAAAGAGAACAATTCATATTTAAGTAATAATGTTGATTAATAATCTAATATTATGACCTTTATCGAAAAAATCAGTAGCGATATTAAAACTGCAATGCTGGCAAGAGAAAAAGAAAAACTTGAAGCATTGAGAGCTGTAAAAAGTGCCATTCTTCTTGTAAGAACAGAAAAAGGTGCTGCAGAAGAAATATCAGATGAAAAGGCAATTTCAATTATTCAAAAGCTGATTAAACAAAGGAAGGAATCTGCAGAAATATACAAGCAAAATAACAGACCTGAACTGGCCGATAAGGAGTTACTTGAAGCAAGATTTTTAGAAGCTTATCTCCCTAAACAGATTTCAGATGATGATTTGAAAACAGAAATCGCAGTTATTATAAAAGAAATCGGAGCTCAAACAATTAAGGATATGGGAAAAGTAATGGCAGTTGCTTCAAAAAAACTAGCAGGGAAAGCTGAAGGGAAAAAAATATCTGAGATAGTAAAAGGTCTGCTTCCTGTCTGATCGATTCTTTATTTTGAATTTTATTTAGTCATTTTATGAATATTTAAATTAGATGAATACTCCACCCCTTGGTGCGAGAATACTATAACCGACAGGTTAACTCGTCGATTATTACAGATACCCCGTCTGCTTGCGGCTGGGGTGATTCATTTACAGCAAGGAATTGCTGTGTCTGATACAGCAATATTAGTAATTCATTAGCCCGAAATTGAAATCACAAACATTAACGGTGTTTTCTGCATATAAAGCCACTTTACAAACAGATTGCAGGGAAATATCCAGCATAACTTGTTTGCCTGTGATGGCTTTCCCTACTCCTCCTAAAACCCCGGATGCTGTTGTGATTATTGAATTGCTGATATTCTGTAACATTTTCTGTAATCTTTTTTTCTATGCGGACATTAACGACTACAATACTCAGTTGATCTGAAATGGCAGTTGTTCAATTTGGAAAGTGTTTGAGTGAAATGGAGCAGGAAGTCACAAAAAGAATAACATATTATTTCTATAAAAAAATAAACAGATAAAAAAATCAGCCTGTATAACATCATTTTTGCTTATTGACATTTTTATTACATATTTGCAATATGTTTATTTTAAAATGATATACAAATGAAAAATTTTATCCTACTGATATTTGCTGTATTTTCCTTGTTTTCATGTACTCTTACTAAAACACTGGTTTATCAGAAAGTTAATATTGATGATTATAAGATTTTCAGGAACAGAACCATTAAAGCTCAAAACCCGGAATTATGGAAGATTGATAAAAATTACAACAAATATCCTATACCTGAAAAATATCTTCAGGAGATTAAGGATATTGAAACAGTAGCCTATTTGGTTGTTTATAAGGGAAAAATACTACATGAGGAATATTGGGACGGTTATGATGAAAACAGCTATTCAAATTCCTTTTCAATGGCCAAAAGTATAATTAGTCTTTTAATAGGATTTGCAATTGACGATGGTTTTATTCAAAATACAGATCAGAAAATATCAGATTTTATTCCCGAATATAAAAAAGATAATCGTGAAAATATAAGCATAAAAGATGTTCTCACTATGAGTTCCGGACTATACTGGGGAGAAAGTTATAGTAGCCCTTTTTCAAGAACAGCAAGGGCTTACTATGGAAAAAACCTTCATCGGATTGTTAAAAACCTCAAACTTAAATCTGAACCAGGAAAAACTTTTTCGTATTCAAGCGGAGATTCTCAGATTCTTTCATTTATTATAGAAAAAGCGACAGGAAAAACAGTTTCCGATTATCTTTCTGAAAAGTTATGGATTCCTTTAGGTGCAAAAAAAGATGCATTATGGTCTCTCGATAAAAAAGACGGACATGAAAAAGCATACTGTTGCTTCAATTCAAATGCAAGAGATTTTGCAAAAATCGGTCAGTTTATGTTACAAAACGGAAAATGGAACGGAAAACAATTATTATCTGAACGGTTTATAAAAGAATCGCTTAAACCGGCAGATTATTTATCATATAATGAAAATCCGGTTGACTTTTATGGATATCAATGGTGGATTATGAATTATAATAGTCAAAAAATATTTTATGCAAGAGGATTATTGGGACAATATATTTTATGTATTCCCGAAAAAGAATTGGTTGTTGTCCGTTTAGGACACCATAGAAGTAAAAAAACAGAAAACGGCATTCCTCTTGATATTAAAATGTGGATAGATATTGCTATTGACATGACTAATCAGACTGACTTTTAAATTTTTTAATGATTTATCTTTTTTAAAAAGTGATAACTGAAAAAAAAATTATTATTTTTGAAAAAAAAACTGATCATGAAAACTCAGATTTTTATTTTTATAATTTTCTTTTTCTTATTATTTTCATTGTCATGTAAAAAATCAAAAGAAAAGAAAGTTGTTGGGGCATGGGAACTTATTATTTTTGCTCCAGGGGTAACTGATAAAACCATTTGGACATTTTATGACTCTGACTTACTAATGATATTGCACACAGATAGTTCCGGAATTCAAGTTTCTTCTGATACTGCTAATTACGAAGTAAAAGAAAGATTTTTTAAATATTATGTGGATATCACAAATTTATCGGACGATGAAAATGGTAGTTATCATATTGATAAATTAAACAATTCTGTTCTTATTTTACAGTTACAGAAACCAAATTATATAAGAAATGAGTTCGTTAAGAAATAATCATGTGACTTTAAGATTTTTGATGACAATAATTTCTATTTCTGTTATTTTTTTTAGTTGTAAAAAAATTGAACAGGGTAAAGAAAACAAACTAGTTGGGACATGGAAACAAGAAATTCCTTTAGCAGAAAATCCATTGATTAAAGAAGTCTGGACCTTTGATGAAAATAATTATGTTTTAAGGATTAAATATCGTTCAGATACTTCGATGGTTGATACTGGATATTTTCATGTTAATTCAACGACTAGCAGAAATTATCTTATTATTGAAAATTTAGATTATTATGTAAACGGTACATACATAATGCTTAAACAGACAAAGAACATGTTATTACTGCAACGAGTTGAAGCAGAATATGAAGCTGCTTTTTTAAGAAAAGAATTTACAAAAGAATAATGTGGCAAAGTCAAAAACAATTTATGTCTGTTCAAGTTGCGGAGTAGAGTCGGCAAAGTGGGTTGGAAAATGCCCTTCCTGTAATTCATGGAATAGCTTCAAAGAATTTAAAGTTGATAATCAGCAATCAACTTTTAAGCATTCATTGAAATCAGAAAATTTACCAAAAAAAATTTCTGAAATAAATGTATCTGGTCAAATAAGAATGGATACTAAAATTATCGAATTAAATAGAGTATTAGGTGGGGGACTGGTAATGGGTTCGGTTATTTTAGTGGGAGGAGAGCCTGGTATTGGCAAATCTACGTTGCTTTTGCAGATGGCATTAAATGTAGATTATAGAGTTTTATATGTTTCAGGTGAGGAGAGTGAGCAACAGATTAAAATGAGATCTGACAGGGTAGGTGCAAAAAATAGTAATTGCTATGTTCTTTCTGAGACTTCCCTTGAAAATGTTTTCAGAGCAATTGATCAGATTGACCCGGAAATTATAATTATTGATTCTATACAAACCATGTATTCAGAAAAAATAGAATCATCCCCTGGTACAATATCTCAAATAAGAGAAAATGCCGTTGAACTACTTAATTTTGCAAAAAAATCAGGCAAACCGGTTTTTTTAATTGGTCACATAAACAAAGACGGAAATATTGCAGGTCCAAAAGTTTTAGAACATATTGTTGATGTTGTTCTTCAATTTGAAGGTGATCAAAATTATATGTACAGAATTCTAAGATCATCAAAAAACAGATTTGGTTCTGCAACCGAATTAGGGGTTTTTGAAATGTATGAAAGTGGTCTTGAAGAAGTATTGAATCCTTCCGATCTTTTTTTATCAAAAAGTACTGAAGACTTGAGTGGTGTTGCTGTTGCTTCCACAATTGAAGGCATCAGACCTTTTTTAATTGAAGTACAGGCATTGGTCAGTTCAGCAGTATATGGGACTCCACAAAGAGCAGCAATCGGATTTGATTATAAAAGAATGAATATGCTTCTGGCAGTATTAGAGAAGCGTGCAGGGTTCAGATTAGCAACTAAAGACGTTTTTTTAAATATTACAGGAGGATTAAAAGTAAAAGATCCTGCAATCGACCTTGCTATTATCTGCTCAATTTTATCTTCCGATCAGGAATTGACAATTTCTAAAAATATTTGCTTTGCAGGTGAAATCGGATTGTCAGGAGAAATAAGAGCTGTGGACAGAGTGAGTCAGAGAATTAAAGAAGCAGAAAAACTCGGATTTAAGGAAATCTATGTGCCGTATTATAATAAAAAGAATATTGTCCTATCTGATTTTGTTATAAATGTTGTTTTTGTAAAAAAAGCAGAACAGGTTTTCGAAAAAATATTTGGATAAATAATTTGTTTTTGTATCTTGCAACGAATTCGTTTTTTATAAAGTTTGGAAAAATGAAAAATACTGCAATAATTTTATTCTTTTTATGCAT
>JBDRPR010000207.1:0-3003 GCA_043826845.1 Bacteroidota bacterium | reverse complement strand
TACAGATATGTTGTTAAGCTGCCTAAATTCAACTTCCCTGTTCTTTGTTATTTCAGAGTGGTTTTTATTACTTCTCTCTTTTCTTTTTCCCAATAAAAATACAACAATTAATTTAGTGGCAAAAAAGATTGATTATTTATTGTATAAGTGTTTGCAAGAAAACTAAAGTGTCTGATATGAAAAGTCCAAATTCAAAGCCTGCCTCGATAAAGTCGGGAGTTTGCGAAGCATGAAAAAGCAGTCCGCCAGCTGGCGGATGAGCATTTTTCAGGCAAGCATAACGCAGAAGTTGGGCTTTTCTTGCAGACACTATATAACATGATGTTAAGAGTTAAAAAAAAAGGATTACACATAGCTATCAGGAAACTACAAAGAGTAGAGATTATTTTTTCACCTATTTCGGCTATAAATTTTTAATAAAACATCTTCTGCGTTTGTGTTGTATATGATCGTAGTTTTTCCAGTTAGTAATTACATTGTGATTTGTTTCAAAAACTCCCGTTGTTTCAATGTATTTCATACCCTTTTTTATCATTGTATTTTGTGATTCTGAAAATAAAATAACGGCAGCTCCTTTTGATTGATATTCAGGAACAACACCTGTCAATAGCTGATCAAGTGTATCATTATTTGTAGCTTTTCGGGCTTTTATAATATGCCAAAAACCAAATGGAAAAAGCTTTCCACCGGCTTTTTGCATGGCTTTCGATAAACTAGGCATTCCGATAATGAAACCCACAATTTCATCGCCAGTTTTTACAATTTTCACAAATTCGGGATTCAAAAACCTGATGTATTTTTCTGAATACAGATCAATCATTTTAGGTGTGAGTTTCGCCACAAAAGGCAATACATCGAATGCGTCATTCAATATTTCAAATATTCTTTTGCCGTAAGGAATCAACTCAGAGGTTTTAGTATAATGCAACACTTCCATTCCATACCGTTTGGCAATCAATTCAGCACCTCTGCTTGCTTTATTTACTGCTTGTTCACCAATGGTCAATCTGAATTCAATCCAATCAATTTCTTTTTCATAGCCATGTTTTTCTATCATTTCCTGATAGTATTCCATATTAAAAACCGAAGCAATAGAAGGGAGATAATCAAAACCCTCAATAAGCATTCCCTGCGTGTCCAGATTTGAAAATCCAAGTGGTCCGTGCACCATATCCATACCTTTCTCTTTCAGCCAATCTTCAGCTGTAGAAAGCAATGATTTCAATACTTCATCATCTTTAATGAATTCCAATCGGGAGATCCTTCCCATCTTTTTGCTGATCTTTTCATTGTATGCTTTATTAACAATTGCTCCAATACGACCAGATACTTTTCCGTTTTTGATAGCAAGCCAGAATTTTGTATCACAAAATTCCATTGCTGGATTTGTCTCTGAACTTAACATCTTGAGTTCATCCGATTTTAAAGGAGGAACCCAAATCTTGGTTCTTTTATATAAGTCGAACTGAAAATTGACAAATGCCTTTTTATCAGCGTTGTTTTTTACTTCTTTTATTTCTATTGACATAATTTCTGACAAGCAAATTATTTACTGGTATTTTATCCCATAAAAATACATACAATTTATTTAGTTTTAAAGTTCACATGTCAGGTTTACATTCATCCATCTATTTTTAAATTATTTAAAAAAACAGAATCCTTCTCGCTTTTAATGTTAACAACATCATCCATATCCTCATTTGGAATTGCAACAGATAAAACATAATGCTTAATTTTCCATCCATTATCTGATTTTTCTAAAACTCCGGAACCTCTGCATGTTCCCATTTGAGTTTTTAATATCTCGTCAAACCATACATTTTCAGCAGTTTTACTTACAAATATATTTCGTTTTAAAGTTTTAAAATTCCAGGTTTTTCCTTTTTCAAAATATGGTTCACAAAAATCTTTAAATTCTTTTTTTGTCCAGTTTTCTTTAGCATCTGTACCTATATATATTGAATTGCTATCCATTAAATCAAAGTAATTATTCAGATTTGCTTCAGATGCAGCTTTATGCCAGTTTGTGATTAATGAGTCTATTTCTGTTTTTATTTCAGAAGTTTGTGCTTTGTTTGTGTTTTCAGTTGTGTAAGATTTTGAATTATTACAATTCATCAATAATCCAATAGAGAAAACAAAAATCAGAAATTTCAAAATTTTGTATGTCATTGTCATTTTAAAAACTACCCAAATGTATGATATTTTATTAATAAACACAGGATGCAGTTATTCGTGAGTTGATTAATTACTTCCTCCTTCTGTGATAATAACTAAATTGTTTATCTTACTTATAGTTATTGTGTGCATTTCTGACATTTCTGTAAATTTTATATAATTATCTTTTATTTCTTTAATGTACCATATAAAGCCTGTGTCTTTATTGTATTTGTTCATTTTTTCAATATAATTTGAAATTATTAAAACCCCCTCATCAAATGGAAAATTAGGCATACAAATAGAACTTTCCCCCCAATTTACACCACAAATGAATGTGTAAATATAACCATTGTTGAATATTATTTCAATATCTGAATGCTCTTCATCTGGGTCCCTGTTGAATGTTTTAAATACTCCATATTGTTTTTCAATTACACTATCTAAACTAAAATAAAAACATTGAGTTTCACAGAGTATTGGTTTCATGGTTGATAGAAATCCAATAAAAACAAATCCTTTAAAATCTTTATATTTTATTTTGACTCTTTTGCCTTTAATGTAATATTCTGGAGTCCAATGATTATCTATTTTTATGGAATTAATCACTTTTACTTCAGTTTCATCGATACGAAAAATAGAATCCACAACAACCAACTCACCAAAAGGAATCGTAGTTATAACTTTGCTGTTTTCATCAATTGTTTCCCTCAGATTTAATCCTGAATTTGCCCAAACGTAAAGAGAATCGTTTTTTGTATAACGATAGAAATATTGACTAAACAAGCAATTACCAATTAATATAAATATAACTACAGTTAAACATCTCATCTTTTAACATTTACA
>JBDRPR010000206.1:0-18546 GCA_043826845.1 Bacteroidota bacterium | reverse complement strand
AGCTGAAATACTATATTGACTATGTATGCAGTCTTATCAATGAGGATAAGAAAGAGGAAGCAATTGAATTACTGAAAAACATTTTTACGCCTCAGCAAATTCCTCAATTAAATTTTGTATGTTTGAAGTGAGAAATGTTAGTAAAGAATTTTAAACTGATTTTTCAAATTTTACATCTTATCTTAGCACCTTAATATAACTGATTGATTTTTTATTTTGATTACCTGATGAAACAATTAGTTTTTTTTCCTGTTTTTATTGTCTGTTTGTTGACTTATTTCTTTGCTGACTGCTATGGACAATCTGTAACAATTAAAGTTTTGGACAACAGTAAAAATCCCCTGCCTGCAGCGACCGTTCAGTTTATTAAAACTTCAGATTCCACTTCAGTTTACACTTCAACAAATCAGAATGGATTAGCTGTTTTTGAGGAACTGCAAAACACATTATATGTCGTAAAAATCAGTTATATTGGCTATGAGACACTTGTTAAGTCAATTATGATCAAACCAACTGAAAGAAATTTTTATTTCAGGCTTAAGCAAAGCACCATTTCTCTTGATGCTGTCACGGTTACAGCAAAAACACCATTGATCAGGCAGGAGGATGATAAAATGATTATTGATCCTGAAAACCTTGCAAATACCAGCACAAATACTCTGGAGGTTCTGGAAAACACTCCCGGTATGTACGTTGATCAGGATGGAGGTATTTATCTGACAAGTGCAACACCTGCAAAAGTGTACATCAATGGTCGTGAACAAAAAATGAGCGATCAGGATATTGCAACTATATTACGTAGTCTGCCTTCTGGAAGTGTTCAGAAGATAGAAGTAATGAGAACACCATCTACAAAATACGATGCATCCAGTTCAGGAGGAATTATTAATATTGTTTTGAAAAAAGGAGTGAAAATAGGACGATTCGGATCAATAAATTTGGGCATGAATCAGGGTAAATTCGGAAACCGTTTTGCAGGATTCACAATAAATGACAGTGGTGATAAATCAACAAAATACATTAATGTAAACTATAATTATAATGATATGGAAGAGCTGCTTAATGTTAACCGGCTCTTAAAAACTGACACTTTTCTTCAACAGACTGCAATCAGCAGAAACCTAAATCACCAGCTTTATACAGGATATGGAATCAGTTACGATCCAAGCGAGAAACTGAATTTCAGTTATGACGGACGTTTCAATTACAGTCTTCCCGAATCAGCAACTATCAATCAAAACATTATTGAAACTATTAAAGAAACAAGCCTTTCAGAAAATGAAAATATCATCAGTAATAATTCTTATTTTCTTAATCTTCAGCAGGATTTTGGAATAAACCTAAAACTTGATACAATTGGTTCGGAATGGGATAGTAAATTAAGTTACAGTTTTAACAATAAAAATACAGAGCAGGATTATAAGTATGATTATACACTGCCCTTAGTTTATTCACTCTCAGGAAATGGTCTTAAAAAGCAACAGGGGCATAATGTTAATCTGCAGACAGATATAATATACAAGCTTGCAGAAAAACTAAAACTTGAAACCGGAGTAAAAAGCAGCTTGCAATATTATGAGAACGATGATGATTATTTTATAAATACAGGTGATTCTGTAAACAATGATCCTTTGCGCACAAATGCATTCTGTTATACTGAAAATCTGAATGCTGCGTACCTGCAAACTTCAGGAACACTTAAAAATGGTTTTATTATCAAAGCTGGTGTCAGGCTGGAACATACCTTTATGGAAGGCAGGCAATCAGAACCATCCGATACAAGCTTTATTGTAAACCGTGTTGACTGGTTTCCGTATTTTTATCTGAGCCGCAGAATTTTAAAAATTATGGGCATTGAACTGGATGCATATATGATATATCGTCGCACTATTAACAGGCCAGATTATCAGATGTTGAATCCAAGTATAAATTTCGTTGATCAGTACATGTATGAAACCGGAAATCCAGGACTAAATCCACAGTTCACAGATAATGTTGAAGTAAATATTAGTTTTGACGATACTCCTGTTTTTGCGATTGGTCAAAATTACACAACGGATATATTCTCCGGAGTGGTTTATTCAAATCCCTCTTATGAAAATGTGGCTGTCAGGACTTTTGACAATCTTGGAAAGAACAGGGAAACCTATTTCAGGGCGATGGCCGGAATCCCTCCCGGAGGCAGATACTTTTTTGTTTTAGGATCTCAGTTTAATCTAAACGAATACGACGGATTTTATGAGAATCAACCTTTAAAATATAGTCGTGGCAGTTGGCGGTTTTTTACTTTTCATGTTCTTAAACTTTTCAAAAGCACAAAGATTATCATTAGCGGATTTATGATGATAAACGGACAAAGGAATTTTTACGAATTAAAGAACTTCGGAAGCTTGAATTTTGGACTGCGACAGACATTTTTTAACGACAAACTCAATATCAGCCTTAATGCCCGTGATGTTTTTAGGACAATGGTAATCTGTTATGAAATCAATCAGGGTTCGATATTTGCCTGGGGAGACAAATATACCGACAATCAGCGTTTTGGTATAAATATCGGATACACATTCGGAATCAGGGAAAAAGAAGAAAAATCAAAAATATTTAATTTTGAAACTGAATAGGAAATTTGCCTGAATATAATGAAGTTATCGGCAATCAAAACAATAAAGAATTTCCAATAATCCAGGAGATTTTATTATCTCAGAATTCTTTTCATGCGTTTATAAATTATTAATTGAATGTACTCCGAAAAGTCTCTTTTCTGAAAATTCGCTATTCTTCTCATGATAGCTATCAGGATCAGCAAACTCAAAACCGACAATTTCACATCTTTGCCTCATCATCACGCTGTGCGTAATAAATTCCGGATGAATGTGAAACTGCCGGTTTTGCTCATTCGCATTTTTCATTGTCAAATTTAATAAAAATCAGTACAAATATAATCATTTATTTTTTTCCGAAGATTTATCAGGCAGAAGGACTTACATTGCAGAAATTTGAGAATTTTTTTGAATAATGCAGGTTAAATTATTTGTATCCAAATTTCATGTTAAATTTTCATAAAAAAAATCAAAGGCATATTTTATGTTATGTGGATTCGAATTTTTAAATTATTTTTGAAACCTATTATGAAAAATTAACAATCAAATTTATTTATTACCTTAAAAAATAATGATTATGAAAAAAACAATTTTACTGTTATTACTGGGCGTTTTAATTATTGGCAGTTATGCACAAAAAGGTGTTAAAGTTGAATTTCGCCTTAAATTGAGAGATGGAAATATTATGTCGGGAACTTCAAGTATTGATAAAATAAATCTTGAAACAAATTTTGGCAAACTAATTATTCCTATTAAAAATGCTACTTCTGTTGAGCTTGGAATAGTTGAAAATGAGACAAAAAAGGCAGATCTGTTGAAAAAAGCCAAAAGCCTTGATTCTTCAAGTGAGGAAGTTCGTGAAAAAACCTATCAGGAAATTATTGATTATGGAATTTCTGCCATCCCTACTTTATATAATTTTATTTATTCATCAGAATATGTTTTGACAGACAATAATACTATTTATACGGCAGAAGGTGCATATAAAGAATTGAAAGCTTTGCATAATGTTGGAGAATCAATGTCTTTTGATGATGTTGTTTCGATCGATTACAACTATAAAATCGGGGGCAAATCTTCAATAAGTGCAATTAGTTTAAAAACAGAATACGGATCTCTTGAAATACCAAGAGAAAAAATAGAAAAAATTGATATTATGTACCTGGAAGAAGGTGATGGAAGCGCAAAAAAATTCGTTCTTTTGGCAACTACTCATATCTCAGGAAATACAGCAGGTGGCTGGTTGAGTACAGGGATCGCTGTTAAACCAGGACAAAAACTTAATATTACAGCAACAGGTGAAGTTACGTTGGCAAGTTTGTCAAATGGAAAATACAATCCCGACGGAGCAGTTGGGACTGCACCCAGCTCATACGATTCAACTTATCCAACATATGGCAATGTGGTTTATAAAATAGGTGAATCCGGCACTTTGATGAAAGCCGGATCAAAATTTAACGGAATTGCTGATAGTTCAGGAATGTTGTATATATCAATTTATGAAACAGTTTATAATTCTGCAAATACTGGATCTTACATAGTAAAAGTTAGTGTTAAATAATATACATTTTTTAATGTTTGAAAAAGAAGGATATTGGTCTCAATATCCTTTTTTTGTTAAAATCTTGTTGACAATCTGGCACAAATTGTTTAAAAGCAATAAGCATGTAAAATGGATTAAAGCTAAATAATATATTAATTTTGCAGATTGTCATAAAAAAAGAGAAAGGCTTAATTAAAAAATGGGAAAAGTTATATCACTTGCAAATCAAAAAGGCGGAGTAGGGAAAACAACAACCGCCATTAATATTGCATCAAGTTTAGCTGTTTTGGAAAGCAAAATATTATTGGTTGATGCAGATCCACAGGCAAATGCAACATCAGGTATGGGGTTTGACGTTAGAAATATTAAAACAAGCATTTACGAATGTTTAATAGACGATCTACATCCAAAGGATATTATACTGAACACTGAAATAAAGGGACTGGATATTCTGCCTTCTCATATTGATCTGGTTGGGGCTGAAATAGAAATGCTTAATCGTCCAAACAGGGAAAAAATCATGAAATTAATGATTGAAAAAGTTAAAGATGAATATGATTTCATTTTTATTGACTGTTCTCCTTCTTTAGGACTTATAACCGTTAATGCCTTGACCGCAGCTGACTCTGTTATTATTCCTGTGCAATGCGAATATTTTGCACTAGAAGGATTAGGGAAACTGCTAAATACTATTAAAATAATACAGGCCCGACTAAACCCTGCACTCGAAATAGAAGGATTTTTACTGACCATGTACGATTCAAGACTTCGTTTATCGAACCAGGTTGTTGATGAAGTTAAAAAGCATTTTCTTGATATGGTTTTCGAAACCATCGTACAAAGAAATGTTAAACTTGGTGAAGCTCCAAGTTATGGAAAACCAATAGTTTTATATGATGCCGGATCAAAAGGTGCCATTAATTATCTGAATCTTGCCAGAGAAATTTTACAGAAAAACAACTTGACAAGAATTGCAAGCGAAGAAAAAATAATAGAATATTAGAATTATGGTTAAAAAAAGTGTTTTGGGTAGAGGTTTAGGTGCATTAATGGATGATGCAGATAATCCCAGACAGATACAAATTGGCTCTGTAAATGAATTGGATATAAATGTGATTATTGCCAACCCTTATCAGCCAAGAACAAAATTTGACGAGGAATCCTTAAACGAACTTGCCGGATCAATTAAGCAATTAGGAATTATTCAACCAATAACTGTAAGAGAATCTGATGATGGCAAATTCCAACTGATTACCGGTGAGCGCAGATACAGAGCTGCAAAAATGGCCGGATTACAATCTATTCCTGCATATGTGAGAAAAGCTGACGACCAGGGAATGATTGAAATGGCACTGGTTGAAAATATTCAAAGGGAAGACCTTGATGCTATTGAAGTGGCACTTAGTTATCAGCGATTGATTGAAGAATGCCATCTTACTCAGGAAAATCTTAGCGACAGGGTAGGAAAACAAAGATCAACAATTTCAAACTATTTAAGATTGTTGAAATTGCCGGCAAAAATTCAGTTGGGTATTCGGGATAAAAATATTACAATGGGACATGCAAGAGCTATTATTACAATTGAAGATACTGAAACACAACTGATGATTTATGACCAGATACTTAAATATGATTTTTCTGTCAGAAAAGTTGAAGAAGTAGTTAGAGAATTGTCGAATGAAACTCAAACATACCAAAAACCCGAAAAAATACGTTTAAAATTTGCAAAAGAATATGCAGACCTTAAAAATCATTTACAAAAGTATTTTCAAAGTAATGTTGATTTTAAAAGGAATGAAACAGGAAAGGGAAAAATTGTAATCCATTTTAACGGGGACGAAGACCTGGAACGTATCGTCGGTATTCTTGATAAATTAAATCATTAAATAATTGAAATTATTCAGACTATATAACTGTCATTTTATATTTGTATTGTTTTTCGGCTCACTTTTTTTTCTTAATTCATCTTATGCCCAAGAAGATACCCTAACAAAAGGAAATGGTAATATTACAGATACTCTTAAACAAAAAAAACACAGTCCGAAGCTTGCAACAATTTTATCTGCGACAATTCCCGGTGCAGGTCAGGTTTATAATAAAAAATACTTTTATGTTCCAATTATTTATGGAGGAGCAGGAACATTAATCTACTTATATAGTAATAATAATAAAGAATACAATAAATTTTTGACTGCCTCAAGATTATTTCAGTCAAATGATACTCTGGAATATACTCCTGTTAATATTAATGGAGATTTGATAGAACTTAATGAAGATGTTGTTCTGCAGTATAAAGAAAAGTACAGAAAAGCCAGAGATATGTGTGTGATTGGAATAGGATTTATTTATATTTTAAACGTTATTAATGCAAGTGTTGATGCTCATTTTTTTAATTATGATGTCAGTGACGATTTGTCCCTTAGGATTGAACCTGTAATTTTAAATCATCAACATGCCAATAATACCTACGGTTTTAAATTAAATGTTTATTTTTAGCTGTTCATTACATGTGAAATTTCGGATAATATCCGAACAAAAAACCGAAGTTGTATGATGAAATTATTATTATTTGTTGTTTGTTTGATTGCACCATTCACATTGATCTTTGCATTTACAAATCAGAATGATACTGCTAAATCTTTGGAAATTGAAATAGAAAATAATGATGTTACAAGAGCATTGGACAGTTTATTAAATGTTTGGTATGTTGACAATTATTATAAACTTCGCAAAGATTCATTCTATATTGATGAAGATGCTGAAATTCCAACATTCTCGGATTCGCTTATTATAGAGCATCTTAATAGGCTTCCAATGATTGTTAATATGACTTATAATGAGACAGTAAAAAGTTTCATCGACTTATATACAATTAAAAGAAGGAAACAGGTAAGGGCAATGATGGGACTATCAAACTATTACTTTCCGATTTTTGAAGAAATTCTTGATTCTTACGGATTGCCTCTTGAGTTGAAATATCTTCCGATTATTGAATCTGCACTGAATCCCAGAGCTGTTTCACGGGCAGGAGCAACCGGAATCTGGCAGTTCATGTACACTACGGGGAAACTCTATAAATTAAAAATAAACACATTTGTTGATGAAAGAAGAGATCCTATTAAATCAAGCCATGCTGCCGCACAATTTCTGAAAGATTTATACGACATATACGGAGACTGGACACTTGCATTGGCTGCATACAACTGTGGACCAGGAAATGTTAACAAGGCAATAAAAAGATCAAATGGGAGTACAGATTTTTGGGAAATATATCATAAACTGCCCAAAGAAACCCGTGGCTATGTGCCTGCTTTTATCGCTGCGGCTTATGCTATGGAATATCATAAGGAGTATTTATTATCCCCTGACTGTATTGATTTTCCATTAGTGGTTGATACAGTTCATATTACTTCTGAATTACATCTGGGACAAGCTGCTGAAGTTCTTTCAATTGACATGAGATTGCTACAGGATTTGAATCCTCAGTACAGAAAGGATATTATTCCTGACGATTCTGATACTTATGCTTTAGCTCTTCCTGCTGAATATGCGCTAAAATTTATTGAATTACAGGATTCAATTTATAATTTTAATGACTCACTGTTTTTCAGAAAAAGTGAAGGAATTATTACTGCTCCGGTATATTCTTCTGAAACATATGTAGCAAATCCTCCTTCCGAAAATATGACAGCCATTAAATATAGCATAAAATCAGGAGATAACCTTGGGTATATTTCAAACTGGTTCAATGTAAAAGTTAATGATCTCAGGTATTGGAATAACATAAACAACAATATGATCCGTGTCGGACAAAAACTGAATATATACGTTGATAAAGGCGATGTTGAAAAGTATTCAAAGATTAATGATATGACTTTTGAGCAGAAACAAAAAATGATTGGTAAAACTGTTACCACAAATGAAAACACTTCTACAACCACTAATGTTTTAAATGATGACGGAAAAGGAAAGTATATTTGGTACACGGTTAAATCAGGCGATAATTTCTGGACTATTGCAAAAAAATATGAGGGAATATCAAATTCTGACATAATGGAACTTAATGGAATTACTGACCCTGGTAGTCTTAAACCGGGGCAGCAATTAAAAATCAAAAGAATAAATTAAAGATTGTTGGAAATGAAACCGGTAAAGACACTGGCGTTTGTTTTATCTGTATTCTTTATTCTGGCTGTAATTATGATGGTATTTCCGGAAAACGGAATAAAAATCATAGATAATTTTTCAATAAAATTTCCAAATATTAAGAATTTTTTCTTTGCTGAAAAGAAAAACTATGCTGACATTTCTGATGCAATAAAAAAAGGTTCTGTAAATATTGATAGCTTGTCACTTTTTTTAGATACCGACACGATAAATGCCGATACTATTAGGGTTTCAGTAGATAGCCTTAAAGGAGTTATTCATAAACTGGAGTTTCAGAACGAAAATAGATCTTCACTGGATGCATTTTTTGGATATTTAAAAACAAAACCCGAAATATTACATATTATGCATTTTGGGGATTCTCAGATTGAAGGAGACAGAATATCAGGAGTTTTAAGAAATCGGTTGCAGTCACGTTTTGGAGGTTATGGTGTCGGGACGATGGCTGCCATTGGTGTAATAAATGTGTCGGGGCCTATTGCTCAGTCAGGTTCTGATAACTGGAAAAGATATACTGTATTCGGGAAAAGAGATACTTCATTAAAGCACACTCAGTATGGTGCGCTAGGTATATTTGCCCGTTTCGCTCCATTATGGAATGACAGTATTCCAAATGATTCAATACTATATGAAGCAGAATTAACATTTGAAACATCATCAGTGGGTTATGCCTCAGATAAAAAATTTGATAATGTGAGAATTTTTTACGGAAATAATCACAAACCGATTTTGGCAGAATTGTATATTGATGAGGAAATGAAGCAGTTTGAAACCATGATGTCAACTGCGACAATAAGTTCTGTTAAATTTAATTTTGAAGAAACACCCAAGAAATTTACTCTGAAATTTTCAGGGAAAGATAGTCCTGATATATATGGAGTATCTTTCGAAAGTAAAAATGGGATATTTGTCGATAATATTCCGATGAGAGGAAGTTCAGGTCTTGATTTTACCAGGATGAGCATGTCTTTTCAAAAACAAATGTTTGACCTGTTAAATACAAAACTGATTATCTGTGAGTTTGGAGTTAATCTTGTTCCAAATATTGTTGACGACTATACATTTTATGAAAACTGGTTCTATGAACAATTAAGGTCATTAAAGAAAGTTAACCCTGAATTGTCAATAATAGTAATTGGTGTTTCTGATATGTCCTTAAAAAAAGATGATTATTACGAATCATATCCGAATATTGAAAAAATTCGTAATGCTCAGAAAAAAGCTGCATTCAGAGCTGATTGTGCCTTCTGGGATTTTTATGAAGCAATGGGTGGCAATAATTCAATGCCAAGTTGGGTTTTTGCTAAGCCATCATTGGCAACTCAGGATTTTACTCATCTTAATTACAAGGGAGCAAGAATTATAGGAGACATGTTCAGCAATGCACTAATTTGGGAATATAATGAGTTTCTGAAAAAGAAATCAAAAGAAATTTTGTGATGGAATAAAATATAACTAACTTTGTAGCGAAAATCGTGGAAAGATTTGATTTGATTGCAACCACAATAAAAAATGCTAAACCAATTAATGCAATCACCTCAGATTTTCTCCTTTAGTTTTAAAACCGGTTTTATAATTTCTAACTTAATTATTAATTAAATTATAAAAAAAATGAGTTATTTATTTACATCAGAGTCAGTATCTGAAGGACATCCTGATAAGATAGCCGATCAGATTTCGGATGCTATTTTAGATAAATTTTTAGCATACGACAGAAATTCAAAAGTTGCCTGCGAAACATTGGTTACGACAGGTCAGGTAGTAATTGCCGGAGAAATAAAATCCGAGGCCTATATTGATGTTCAGGAAGTTGCACGTGAAGTGATAAGAAAAATAGGATATACTAAAAGTGAATATCAGTTTGAGGGTAATTCATGCGGTGTATTATCTGCGCTTCATGAACAGTCGCCCGACATAAATCAGGGAGTCGATCGTGAAGATAAAATGAATCAGGGTGCAGGAGATCAAGGGATGATGTTTGGATATGCCTGTAAGGAAACGGACGATTTTATGCCAATTGCATTGGATCTGTCGCATATTTTGCTTCAACAACTTGCTGAAATAAGAAGAGAAGGGAAGGATATGACATATCTCAGACCGGATGCCAAATCACAGGTTACTATTGAATATGGTGATGATAATAAACCTACACGTATTCATACGATTGTTGTTTCAACACAACACGATGAATTTGATAATGATGATGCAAGAATGCTCGCAAAAATAAAAGACGATGTGAGAAACATTCTGATTCCAAGATCAAAAAAACAACTTCCCGAAAGAGTTCAGGAATTATTTAACCATAATTTTATTTTACACGTCAACCCAACCGGAAAATTTGTTATTGGAGGTCCTCATGGGGACACAGGACTAACCGGAAGAAAAATAATTGTAGATACATATGGAGGCAAAGGTGCTCATGGTGGAGGAGCATTTTCCGGTAAAGACCCTTCAAAAGTTGACCGGTCGGCTGCATACGCTGCCAGATATATTGCAAAAAACTTTGTTGCTTCAGGAATTGCTGATGAAATACTGGTGCAAATATCTTATGCAATTGGCGTTGCAGAACCTGTGGGTGTTTTTATAAATACATACAAAACTTCAAAAGTTGATTTATCCGATGGACAGATTGCGGAAAAAATCAAAGAAATTATTGATTTGAGACCAGCTGCAATTGAAGAAAAATTGAAACTGCGTAACCCGATTTATGAAGAAACCGCTTCATATGGTCATATGGGAAGAACTCCAAGAACTATTGTAAAAAAGTTTACATCTCAGTATAGAGGGGTAAAAGAAATTGAAGTGGAATTATTTACATGGGAAAAATTAGACCTTATGGATAAAATCAAATCAGTTTTTCAGATCAAATAATTTTCAATAACTATTTTTCTGTATTTATAAAACCATTATCATTGTACAGAACTGAGAGTATTTACGAGCATAATATATTTAGTAAATGAAGCTCTTTTATAATAAGTATTAATGCCTTGTCTGAATCAGAACAAGTAATATTATTAAGATTAGTAAACGGCGATAAGTTTGCATTTGATGTCGTATTTGAGACTTATTACCGTCAACTTTGCATTTATGCATTGAATTACCTTAAAACACCTGAATCAGCTGAAGATGTGGTTCAGGATGTGTTAATAAAATTGTGGGAAAAACGGAAATTGATAAATGTGGATCTCCCCATAAAATCATATTTATTCAGAGCTGTTCATAATAAATGTATTGATTTTTTAAAACACCTTAAAGTTGAAGTAAATTACATATCCTCTTATAAAACTACTGCAGAATCAGGATATGATCATCAAGAGATTGAATTTGCAGAACTTCAAAATCAGCTAATAAAAGCTATTGAAAGCCTGCCTGATGCATGTAAAAAAATATTTTTAATGAATCGTTATGATGGGTTTAAATACAGAGAAATAGCAATACAATTGGGAATATCCGAAAAAACTGTTGAAAACCAGATGGGAAAAGCCTTAAAACAAATCAGATTGGTTCTGAAAAAAAATATTTTTATACAGGCATAGGGGTAAACAAACTTATAGTCGTATTTATTATATAACTATAACTTAAATAAAAAAAACATGAAACCAGTAACATTCATTTTATTATTTTCATTATTGTTTTTTATCTTTCAATCCTGTAAAAATGAAGGAGAAAACATAGATATTTCAGGTATTGATACTACGAAAAATGTTGTAGAAAAAAAGGGGATGACAGTGTTTATCGGAATGCCTTCTCCAATAGAAACGTCTTTAATTCTAAAAAGGTCGGGAGCAAAATTTGATGAGTCACTATTAAATCCACCCCAAAATAAAGGGAACTACACATCCGGATTATCACAAGCGTTAAACTTAGGGGTTTACAGTGCAGATATGTGCTTTTCAAGTATGTATAATCAGTCACAGACTTCCATCAAATATCTGGCTTCGACAAAAAAACTTGCCGAAGATCTCGGCTTAATGGATGCAATAAACCAGTCAACTTTCGAAAGAATGGAAGCAAATGCAAATTTTAATGATTCTCTTATGTACATTCTGTCAGAAATTATTATGAATGCAGAAATGACACTTAAAGAGAGCGACCGGAAAGAAGTTGCTGCCATCATTTTAGCAGGAGGCTGGATCGAAGGACTTTATCTTACTACTCAAATAGCAAAAAATACAGAAATAAATGACGAATTAATGATTATGGTTGTTGATCACAGACTATCGTTAGATGCATTGATTAAATTATTAAACCAATTTGTGGAAGATGAAAGTTTTTCAGCATTAACAGCTTCGATGGAAGAATTAAAAACTATATTTGATAAAATAGAGATAACATCTACCGCAATTGAAGTAGAAACTGATGTAGAGAATAAAGAATCGTATTTGCATTCTAAAACTGATGCAATTATGTCCCCTGCCGTATTTGAGGAAATTTCAGTATATATCAAAAAAGTCAGAACAAATATTGTTTTGGCAGAAACTATTTGATTTAGTGAATCATGAATTCAGAGTCTGATGATATTATTATTTATGAACTTCTTGCAAAACACTTTGCAGGGGAGTCAATGAGTATTATTGAGACAGGAACTGTCAATCATTGGATATCAGAAAACAATGAACAATATATCGAATTCAAAAACATTTGGTTACAGACAGGCAATTTAGAAAATATTGAGAATTTCGATGCCTCAAATGCATTAATTTCTGTGCATAAAAAACTTAATACTGCGAAAATAATCGTTAACAGGTTTGTATATTTTAAATATGCTGCCGCTTTTTTTCTACTTTTGATTATATCCGGATTGATATATTTTAATTTTTCCGATCAGAAAATTAAAAATCTGATGGTTGAAACAAAAAACGAAATCAGAAATATTAGTCTTTCTGACGGCTCATCTGTTAATCTGAACATAAACAGCAAATTAATATATCCTGAAACGTTCTCAGATATTGATAGAAAAGTGTATTTACTTGGAGAAGCATTTTTCGATATTGCAAAGGGAAATGAAAAACCCTTTATTGTATGTGTGAAAAACACAGAAATTAAAGTGGTTGGGACTACTTTTAATATTTATACAGGCCAGGATAATGTTGAAATTATTGTTGAAACCGGAAAAGTGAAAGTTTCTGAAATAAGCGATCTTAAAAACAATATTCTATTAACTCCGGGAGAAAAGGGTAAATGTGTTAACTCAGGAAAAAAAATCAGTAAGGAAAAAAATAATGACCCGAATTTTCTTGCATGGAAAACAAAGAGACTTATCTTTGAGGAATCATTTATTTGCGATGTATTCAAAACTGTAGAAAAGGTATTTCAGAAAGAAATAATTGTTGTTGATGAAAATATTAATAAATATAAATTAACAGCCACATTTGAGAACCAACCATTTGAATCAGTTTTGGAAATAATCGGACAAACGCTTGATCTTAATGTTTTTGAAAAAGATGGAATATATCAGGTGAGCAAAAAATAAGTGATATTTTTTATCTTTCTGTTTATGGTTGCGTTTAAAAAGACTATTTTAATATATTTTCTGATTATTTCTTCAATATCTTTTTCTCAGATAAACATTTTAGACAAAAATATATCCCTGTCAGAAAAAAATAAAAATGTTAAAACCCTTCTGAAAATAATATCAGACAGTATTGATGTTCATTTTTCATACAATCCTTCACTTTTTTCGGATACACGGTTGATTTCAATTGCCTGCAGGAATGAAAACCTCGAAAGCGTACTATTAAAAATTATAAATGACTCATTAATATGCTTTAAAGTTGTAAACAACCATGTGGTATTAAATGAAAAGAGTATTATTGCAGACACTTTTAAATATACTATTAAAGGAAGAGTAATTACAGGTGAATTGAAATCCCCTGTTCCTTTTGCAACCATTAAGTTGACAAATAAGCCCATTGGAACAATATGTGACGAGGAAGGTATTTTTTTATTAAACCATGACTCGATAAGTGCTTTAGACTCAATTGTTATTTCAGCAGTTGGCTATAAAAACTTTGTCTGTCCGGCTGAATTATTTCAGCAAAATAATGAAATTGAGGTCTTACTTGAAGATTCAATATATGAACTAAGCGAATCTATTGTCTTTGGATATGAGCATTTTCAGGCGATGTACTGGACACAAAAATCAACAGGAAAGTTCAATTACCTTTTAACCTGTGTAACAAATAACAAAATAACAGGAATTAATTTTGTTGATCAGTTAACCGAAATTCTGGGGAAACCAGTTATTCAAAACAATTATTACAAGTGGAAAAATGCAGATATTGAGAATTTTGACAGCAGAAAATCAAGTATAACCCTTAGTTATTTTACCTGTGATTATTGTCCCCTGGATAATGATTATACACTAACCATTGAAATAAATGATAAAGATCAGAAAAACCTTCTTTTCCATGATGGCAAAAGAAATTTTCTGACTAAGTATTTTCAGGAAATCCTTAATAACTCCAAATCAGTTGGTGTGAGCCTGTCTCAGCTAAATAATGTTGCCGGTCTGACATGTCTTCAGGGTTCTGATATTCCATACACAGGACGCTGTTTTTCAAGTTATGCAAGGAAAAAAATGCATATCGAGGGAGGTTATGTTTCAGGACTGCAGGATGGAACATGGAGTTATTGGTTTTCAAACGGACAATTGGGCAAAAAAGTAAATTATTATCAGGGAAATATTGAAGGAAAATCAGTCTATTATTATGACAACGGACAAAAAAAGCTTGAAGTCAATTATTTAAATGGAGAAAAACATGGTGATATAAAGTACTGGTACAAAAATGGAATATTAAGACTTGAAACTTCAATGAACAAAGGGCAACGTGAGGGAATATACAGGTTTTATTATCCAAACGGACGCCTTGGTAAAGAAGCCAGTTATAAAAATGGAGCAATAATTTCAGCATCTGAATGGGATAAAAAAGGGAAACTGATTAATCGGTTTTAATCCCCAAATTTGTATCTTTGAAAACTATTAAAATCTATGTTATGATCAAATCAGTAATTGCAATTTCATTTATTATTTTTTTTATTGGATGCGGAAATAAACTTGAGCAGGAAGTTGTTAGCACATACCCAAGTGGCGTTCCAATGAAAATCATATACTTCAAATGGGTTGGAGACCAAAAAGATATTGTAAAAGAAACCAGATTTTATGCTAACGGAGAAAAGGAAATAGAAGGTGAATTAAAAAATGGAATGCGCCATGGTAAATGGACATATTGGTATGATACCGGTATTAAATGGAGCGAGGGCTATTTTAAAGACGATATGAGCGATGGTAAATTTACAATATGGTACAAAAGCGGTTTAAAAAACTATGATGCTGAATATAAAGAGGGAAAACCAAACGGGAAATGGGTGTTTTGTGATGATTCTGGAAAAAAGTTTAAAGAAGTGATTTTTAATATGGGCGAAAAAGTCAGTGAAAAAGAATATTAATCAACAGGAACATAAAAAATCTCCAGGCTACCATATCTCAACCCTAATAATTTGGATGTAATAATTGACAGTTTATATGTATTGCTTCCTATTTTTAAGTACTCATCATCAACAAATTCCCAGTTCGCATAATGTACTTCTGAGCTTTCAGTATAAACAATAAAATCTCCAGTTTCTTTAAACTCATAACTTGAATTGGGAATTTCAAAGGAAGTATTTGTGGTAGTGTCAATGCAAGATTCTATTCTCCATTTCTTATCAACCAGCCTTTTTGTTTTTGAAACCAGACTGATTTGCTCTTTATGACATGCTGATGTAATAATCAGAACAAAAAATGCAGATGTAATTAATTTATTCAAAGTAACATCAGTTATTAAATATTTTTACTAAATCAGATACTTCGTATGGCCTGTAGCCTTTTTCAGTCAGTTCAACTCTACAACATTCGTTATATATATCATGTTGAAAAAACAGTATATAGTTATATTTTATTGCATCAATTAAAAAAAATTCTTTTTCTTTCAGTGAGTCAACTGCACGAATGTCATAACTCATAATAAAAGGCAAATGAATATGAGTTGTAAACGGAATCAGGTCAGCCATAAAAACAACAGTTCCTTTATTGGTTCGAATGTGCGGGATTAATTGGCCATCGGTATGCCCATTAAAAATTTTAATTGAAATACACGGAAGTATTTCTTCCTCTTTTTCAATAAGTTTGAGTTGACCCGATTCATACAATGGTATGTAATTTTCATTCAGGTATGTTGCTTTTTCTCTTGAATTTGGATTATTTGCTGATTCCCACTGTGCTTTTCCAATATAATATTTTGCGTTTTTGAATGCAGGTAAAAACGATTTATGATCGTCACAGTAATCAACGCTGCCTCCGCAGTGATCAAAATGCAGGTGGGTTAAAATGTTGTCTGTAATATCTTCTTTTTTATAACCGAGTTTGTTTAATGATTTTTCGAGAGTATTTTCTCCATACAAATGGTAATGTTTTAAGAATGATTGATCTTGCTTATTCCCGATTCCACTGTCGATTAAAATCAGACGATTTCCGGTATCAATTAATAATGAGCGCGCCGCCATACCTATCAGGTTTTTTTCATCGGAAGGATAGGATTTATTCCAGATCATCTTTGGAACTACTCCAAACATTGCACCTCCATCGAGTTTAAAATTTCCTGTTTCTAAGCTGTATAGCTTCATAATATGAACTGTTGATAAAAAAAATCAACTTATTTAAAGAAAATAATTATTTTTCAAAGATACAAATTTTGATAATTTGCCGGTTAATATTTCTTAAATGATAACTTAAGCATATGAAAAATGTCCATTTTATTGCTATTGGTGGGGCAGTGATGCATAATCTTGCAATTGCCTTATATAAAATGTCATATAATGTAACCGGTTCTGATGATGAAATTTTTGAACCGTCAAAAAGCAGGTTATTAAAATATGGACTACTGCCTGGTAAACAGGGGTGGTTTGCTGAAAAAATCACAGAGAAAACCGATGCAGTAATACTGGGAATGCATGCACATTCAGATAATCCTGAGCTTGTCAGAGCAAGGGAACTGTCGATTCCGGTTTATTCATTTCCGGAATATCTTTTTGAACAAACAAAAGATAAAAAACGGGTCGTAATAGGTGGTAGTCATGGAAAAACCACAACAACATCTATGATTATGCACGTTCTTAAGGAAAATAATATAAAATTTGACTATATGGTTGGTGCTCAGATCGAAGGTTTTGATACAATGGTACAATTATCTGATGCACCTTTAGCCATATTCGAAGGAGATGAGTATCTTTCATCAACTCTGGATATGCGTCCAAAATTCCATCTTTATAAGCCACATATTGCTGTAATTACGGGAATTGCGTGGGATCATATAAATGTATTTCCAACTTTTGAAAACTATATTGAACAGTTTGAAAAATTTATTGATCTGATTGAAAAAAATGGCACATTGATTTATTATCAGAAAGATAATACTCTGAGTAGGATTGTAAATCAGGCACGTGAAGAATTAAATAAAATTCCATATATTGAACCTTCAAACAGAATAATTGATGGCAAAACTAATCTTGTTTATAACAATAAAAACTATTCTTTATCTGTTTTTGGAGATCATAATCTTCAAAATATAAGTGCTGCAAAAGAAGTGTGTAATCTGCTGGGGATTAGTAATAATCAGTTTTATAATGCAATTGGTTCTTTTAAAGGAGCCAGCAAGCGATTGCAACTTCTTGCAGAAAACGAGTTTACTGCAGTATTTCTTGACTTTGCTCATTCTCCAAGCAAACTTAAAGCAACAACAGAGGCAGTTAAAAAGCAATATAAGGAGAGGAGACTTGTCGCGTGTATGGAACTTCATACATACAGCAGTTTAAAAGAAGAATTCTTGCCACACTATCATATGTGCATGCAGTCAGCCGACATAGCGTATGTATATTTTAACCCGGAAACAATTAAACACAAAAGGTTGAAAAATATAAGCAAAGAAAAGGTTGCAAAAGCATTTGGTATTGAAAATATTCAGGTATTTACCGACAGGGATCAGCTAATTAATAATTTAATGAAAACCGACTGGAACAATACAAATCTTCTGTTGATGAGTTCCGGCAATTTTTCAGGAGTTGATTTTCAGGAACTTGCAAATAAAATAATGGGGTAAATTCAATCTGCGAACATTCATTTCTGCCATAATATCTCTGTTTACATCGGTTGAATCACTTATATAAACTGGCTCCAGAAATTGTTCTTTTTCGTTGTTT
>JBDRPR010000205.1:0-2165 GCA_043826845.1 Bacteroidota bacterium | reverse complement strand
AAAAAGATAATTGATTTACTGCCTTTAGATAAGGCAGAGAAATATACTGTTGATGTTGTCGATGCTGGAAGTGGAATTGCAGTTACAGGACATAGAATATTAAGAGTACATAAA
Source organism: Bacteroidota bacterium (assembly GCA_043826845.1). Taxonomy (GTDB): domain Bacteria; phylum Bacteroidota; class Bacteroidia; order Bacteroidales; family CAYTAU01; genus JBDRPR01. The sequence goes on along the minus strand of JBDRPR010000205.1, from coordinate 2,051 downwards.
GGCGGATATAGAGCGAGATTAATTGATGCTGGATTAAAAACACAATTACTTCCAAGCGGGGCTTTATCTACTGTTGCTATTGTAAGCGGTGGAAGTGGATATGCTGTAAATAATGTGTTGACTTTAAGTCAGGGTACAAGCGGAACTTGTACGGTTACAGCAGTATCGGCTGGTGTTATAACAAGTGTTGAAATTACTACTGGTGGAACTGGATTTACACAGGGAGTAAAAACGACTACTGTTGTACCATCAGGTGGGACAGGTTGTACTTTATTTATAGTCCCTTCAAGTGGTTCAATTTATCAGGCTACAACAACAGACCCGACATATTATATTGAGCATACTAAATGTTATGTGCTTCCAAGTGGAGGTACTGTTATCGCAATATTGTATCCGACAGTTGTTAATACTGATACTGCAATACTTGCTTTCCCATTAGAACTAGAAAATGCAGTTATTCTTTATGCAGCAATACAAGCAAGAATACAGCAATTAAGCACTTTATCTCAAACTACTTTGGGTGGATTAAGTTTGGCTACTACTGATGTACCAGCAACGCCATTAGCACCAAGTTTTACATATATAAATGCAACTGGAAGTACAATAGTTATAACTACGATAGGAAGTTTAGGTATAGCTCCAACATATACTAAACCGACAGTTTCTTTGACAACAGCGATAGCAGCATTAGATTTGGTTGCAATCATTGTACCGACCGTACCGACCGTGCCATCATTCATATATACAGATGCTACTGGAAGTACGATAGTTACGACTACAATAGGAACTTTGGGTATAGCTCCAACATACACTAAGCCTACATTAAGTTTGAGTCCAATACCATTGGATTTGGTTGTTGGTGCTATAATTCCGAGTAGTCCATCTGTACCAAGTTACACTTACACAGATGCGCTAGCGGCTTCATTAATAACTTCAATAATAGATTTTACAACTATAACCTTACCGACATTCGATTCGACAGCAATAACTTATCCTTCTACTGCATTTCCGATAGCAGTTTCAATTACTCCAACTAATCCTGGCACACCAAGTTTTACTCATACCGATTTAATAGAAAATATTGTAATAATTAATAATTTAATATTAGACCTTGATACATATTTTACCGCTCTTGATGATGCTACAACAGGATATATAAATGGTGTACAAGATGTTGAATTGGCTAATACTAAGATAAATGAAATACAAGCCAAATTAGCTGAAGTTCGGACTGAATTAGAAATCGGATTACAACAGGCAATAAAGAATGCAGATGCTTCAAATGATATTGATAAATTTAATTCTACACATCAATTACAAAAGGAAGTTCAGGAATACGATGCAAAATTAAAACGGTATGCAGAAGAATTAAGTTTTTATCGTGATGAAATTACAAAGGTAAGAGAGCAATATCAATTACAGCAACAAGGTGAGATTGCTAAAACTAAGATGCAGATTGATGTTCAATTAGCAGAATTTAATGAAGGCTTGGAAGTATATAGAGCAAGAGTACAGAAAGCAATTGAAGATGCAAGATTAGAACTTCAAAAAAATATTGAGTATGCAAGATTAGTTACCGATGTAGAACAAAAGAATAAATACAATCAGTTAAATAAAGACATTTCTGTATATGAAAACACACTTAAAAAATATGCGGAAGATTTAATTAAATATCAGGCTGAAACTAATACAAGTATCCAGCAATTTAGGGGAAATATAGATAAATGGCAGGTTGCGAGACAAACTGAAATACAGGAATATTCGGCAAATATTCAAAATGAATTAAATGAATTTAATAAAGAAGCGACCGAGTATCAATCGACTGTACAAAAAGCAATTGAGCAAGCAAGAATAACTATACAAGAAACATTAAGACAGGCTGAATTAACTACTGATGTATCGAAACAAAATAAACTTCAAGATTTGGTTAAACAAATTCAAGAGTATGAAGCAAAATTAAAAAGATATGCAGAAGAAGTCCAAAGTTATAATGGGCAGATTGGTTCTAAAGTTGGAGAATATCGTGCGAATTTAGATAGATTTCAGTTGTT
>JBDRPR010000204.1:0-2021 GCA_043826845.1 Bacteroidota bacterium | reverse complement strand
TAACATGTGGGCTTATGAAAATACCGGAAGCAACAACAATCCAACCTGGACACGGCATTCTGATTGGGATGCTCCTGATACCGGGAATGATTCCTCACCTGCATTTTATGACTTTGATGGAGATGGGGATACTGATCTTTTAGTTGGCATGAACAATGGTAAAATATGGGCATATAAGGTGATTCCTGATTATACAGAAACTCAATCAGTTTCTATTGGCATGGAAATATCTTTTAATGAATCTCCATCTGGGGATGGCCATTCTATCGATATGACTTTTACTAGTTTTTCAGGCAGTGGCAATGTGACCGTTCTACAAACAAACATGGCATATGCAAATTCACCTGGCAAAAGTCCACTACACCTTAGGTGGGAAATTGACATCAGTGCAGGTATCCCTAGTTTTTCAAGCAATGTAACCTTTCACTACGATGATGCCGATGTGTCGGGTTATACTGAGTCTTCTGCTTATCTGGGCATTGTCAGGTACAGCAGTTCCACGAACACATGGCAGTGGCTCGGGGGAACAGTCGATGCAGGCAATAACACGGTCACAATCAGTGGAATAACTTCCTTTTCAGCATTTATTCTTTTCCGCCGTATTTTTGGCGATATCACAGGAAACGGCTATGTGAACGCAGCAGACCTGCAAAGATTGGGCGACTGTTGGCACCAAACCAATAGCGGTGAATTTACCGCCGGCATAGACGCAAGATTTTTCAATTATAATAAAAACACAAGTGCAGGAAATCAAATAATTGATGCAGCGGATTTGCAGGTGTTTGGGGATTGCTGGCATAATGGTATTAGTCCATAAAGTTATAAAGTAAAATGAAAAAAAAAGATTATTTAACAATTATTACACAAGGAGTAAAAAATGTTTACATCATTGTTTTCAAGAGTTGTTTTTTTAGCATTGTTTGGTTCCTTTTCTTGCTTAGTTTATGCAGGCCAAAATAGCGGAGCTGGTATTCGCTTTGATTTAAATTCTTCCACTTCAGGGAATCAAAATCAGATCACAATTAGTTGTCCGGGCACAAATTCATTTTTCCGGATTGATATTTATGTCGTTAATGCTTCAAACCTAGATACTTATGAATTTAACATTAATTACAATACAGCCGATCTTCAATTTATCGGGGGTGCAGAAGACCAACCGGTAACCTTTGAATCAAACTTTCTTAAAGGAAATGGCGGCTCCACAACAGGTTTTACCTGTACAGCAGCAAGTGGGGTAGTTAATTGTGCTAATTCTCTTGTAGGAAATCAAGGGGATAGTACCCCTGATGGTGAAGGTCTTCTTGCAAGTATTGTATTTAAAGCTCTTGTGGATTGTCCCAGTAATCTAAGTTTTGGAGACGTCGACTGGTATGACAATAATGGTGTATTGGATGTATGTACAGATAAAGGGGGTAATGCTGCTCTACCGGTAGAATTAAGTTCATTCACTGCAAGAGTAACTAATACAGAAGTATTATTGAAATGGACAACTGCAACTGAAGTTGAAAATTATGGATTTGATATTGAAAGATCGGTAAAAAATAATAAAAGCAACCAAGAATTTATTTGGGAGACCATCGGTTTTGTGGAAGGACATGGCAACAGCAACTCACCGAAAGAATATTCATTCACAGATAAAAATCCTGCTGGAGGAAGTAAATTTCTCTATAGGTTAAAGCAAATAGATACAGGTGGAAAGTTTGAATATTCAGATGTGGTTGAAGTAGAATTGATTCCAACTGAGTTTGTATTGTATCAAAACTATCCAAATCCATTTAATCCAACAACACAGTTAAGTTATCAAATACCAAAAGATGGATTTGTAAATTTAGTTGTTTATAATACACTTGGGCAAGAAGTCGCTAAGTTGGTAAATCAACATCAATTGAGCGGTAAATATTCGGTCCAATTTAACGCAAGCGATTTACCGAGTGGTATTTATCTCTATAAAATAGCGAGTGGAAGTTTTAGTAAAGTAAATAAAATGCTACTGTTGAGATAAACTAAAAATAAATGGGGTA
>JBDRPR010000203.1:0-4783 GCA_043826845.1 Bacteroidota bacterium | reverse complement strand
TAACAACTTTATTACAAACCTAATATCTGGTTTAATCGCATACTCTTATCTTGACAAAAAACCTTCTCTGAAAACTGATATTGTGGATCAGGATAAAGTAAAATTATTTGCTGCTTAGGTCGAACTCACGTTAATTAGTACCGGTTTTATTGGATTTTTTGGTAAAAAAACCAATAATTCCAATAATTGCCAATGGAAGCGGATAAAGGTAATAGCTCATTAATTCACTCAAATGAGATGAAGTACTGCCAACTCTGTACATTAAGATTGATGCAATAACTGCAACTATACCAAGTGCTAAATATACCCATTTCATGTTTTTTTGTTTTTGATCAGATTGTAAATCTACAAAATATTTATTATTAATCCCTGTATATTTTCCTGTTCAGCCATTTTTCAAGAGTTGACAGCACAAGTTCTTTCTGATCAGCGGGCAGATTGCTGATTCTTGTCTGATGTGTCCCTCCTTTTTTTATTATTTTCAGTGCATTTGTTTTATTACCGGGGTCAACAGCAGTTGATGACCATGCATCAAGCTCACCATATATATAGATCATATTATTCCCGCTGTCTTTCAGCCATTGATTTATATCAAGCATTGCGTTTTTATTATACTCCAGATTAAAACTTCGCGGAATAAATGTTTCCATATTGTTGACATCATTTTTATAGGCAACAAGATAATCTTTAAAGGGTTCTGTTTTATACCCGTACATACCTGTTTCAGTATATGACTGGTAGAAAAAAGGGAATAATTCATTAACCATTTTATTTTCGAAGAATCCGCATGCATCATACCTGAACAGCAAATCAACAGCTTCATTAGCAGATTTTATTTTATCAGGAAGAAAATTGCAATTCCCTATCCATTGCCAGAAAGCAAACTCCAGTTCAAAAACCGATAGTTCAAAAATTGTATCAAGGTTGTGTTTGTACTTATATCCGTATTTTTCAACCTTATCTTTAAAGACAGGGAAAGTTTTCGATCTATTCTTTAATAAATATATCTGCACATCTCTTACTTTTTCACGACATTCTTTTGTACCTGCATTTTTCAGAAACTCATAAATTCTGGGATCATTTTCTTCCAGATTTAATGGAGCAACAACAGGCACTGCAACATCCACGTCCTCAGGAAAAAACCTCTTGTGATATATTACAGTTTGTCCTCCCTTGCTGATCCCTGTACTTATCCATTTATCCTTATAAATATTTTTCAGCAATTGAATAATTTTATGATGATCCCATGCAGATTGCCTGACGGTTAAGTATTGCCAATCAATAGAATCAGGGGCAGATTCACAAAAATATCTGTGTTCAATCTGGATATAATTTGCATTCAGAAAATCAGCTATTTCACTTCGAAAGCGGTTATTCGGGACACAATATCCATCCAGATATGCAACCATCGGCAAACTGTCATTTATATGTGTAAGATATGCTTTTTGTTTAAAACTTCCCTTTTCCGGATGTTCATAATCAAGTGGCTGAGAAAACATAAGTTTGTATCCTCCTTTATATTGTAAAGAATCATATCTGATTTTTTCCACTTCCACTCCAGGCAACATTTTAAGTTTTTCGTATAGAGATAGTGAATCGGGAATTTCAACAAAATAAATATTTTCTTTTTCAGGATTTTGCGCATCGCTACAACCTGACTGAAAGATGATCAGTACTAAAAAAAAAATGATGAAAATATTCTGCATAAAAATTATCAATTAAAAAATGTATAGCAAAGGTTCAAAAAAAAATCTAAACATGTATAAAAAATTTCATGATTAGTTCGCTTCAAGTAATAAATATTTTTCTCATAACTATTTAGGTGCTTTTAAATTGCTGACTCCGAAGGAGTCAAATATTAATAACCCCTGACAAATCTGTAGAAAAACGGAAGACATAGTCAGGGGTTGATAATAAAAGTGAAATCCAGCACAAAATGTGTTGAATATACACTTCAAGAACATTTAATACCAAAATGAAACATCCATGACAATTAATCAAAGTGAACATTTTGAACAAACATTTTTATAATGCTTGTCATATCAAAAAATTCATTGACAACTTTTAACAGAGTTAATGCCGAAATATGACAATTTACAACGCCTATCAAAGATAAGTCAGTTCACCGTTTTTGAAATATTACATATTGTTTATCGGCATTTTTTTTTATATTTGCTTTCGAAAAAGTGTTTATTTTATCTGACTTACCTACAAATTAAATGCTGTTAAGTATCTCTTTTCATTTTGACTATTTTCCTCTGCTGGTGGTTGCTGCAATCGCATGGACAACACCCATCTTATTATCCATATTTAAATTAAAAAAAATACCCTGTGTAGTAGTTGAAATTATACTGGGTTACTTCATCGGCAAATATTTTCTTAGTTCGATTGATCATGAGAGTTTCAGAATACTGGAGTTTTTAGCACTTACAGGTTTTATTTATCTTATGTTCCTGGGAGGTCTTGAAATTGATGTTGATCAGATATTAGCCTCATTACCTAGAAGAAGACTGACATACAAGTTGTTTATCAGTAATCCGTTGCTGGTTAGCATTATTTATTTTTTGTTATCGATTATATTGGCCTATTCCGGAGCTTTAATTTTATCGCAGATTATAAATATTCCTCAGATATGGTATTTTTCATTGATATTGGTAACTACTTCGGTTGGCATTGTGCTGCCGGTTTTAAAAGACAGGGGTGATATCAAAAACCACTATGGGCAGATGATCATCATAGCTGCTGCTATTGCTGATATTTTCAGTATTATATTATTTACTTTTACTGCCATAATTATTAAAAATGGCTTTCAGTACGAATTATTGTATATTCCTGGTTTATTCATCATTTTTATTATTTTTTATTTACTTGGCAACAAACTAAAGAATATCCCTTTGTTAAAAAAACTTGTGTTTCAGTTATCACACGCTGCCTCACAAATACACGTAAGGGGATCCATTTTGCTGATAATGCTTTTTGTTGTTATTGCACAGTTTATCGGAGATGAGGCCGTTTTACTCGGAGCGTTTTTAACCGGACTGGTCTTATCATCAACTATGCACCGTGAAAAATCAGTTATGCTACTCAAACTTGACGGTATGGGTTATGGTTTCTTTATCCCTTTCTTTTTTATTATGGTAGGTGTGCAGTTTGATCCTACTGCATTGATGGAATTTGATCAGTCGTTGATTTGGTTTCTTGTTTTACTTTTCATTACACTTTTTGCCGTAAAAATCCTTCCAGCCATGCTTTGGAGCCAATTATTCGGAATAAAAAAAGCAGTAGCCGGAGGCTTCCTTATGTCATCCAGATTAAGCCTAATAATTGCTGCATCTGCCATTGGTCTTGAAATGGGTGTTATTACACCCGGCATGAATGCCAGCTTTATAATAATGGCAATTGTCACATGTTTTGTATCTCCTGTAATTTTTAACTGGTTGTCACCAACAGATTTCTCAGTAGGAGAGAAAACATTTATCATAGGAGGCAGTAGCACCGCTATTCTGCTGGCCAGAAGGCTGATAATGCATGGAAAAAAAATAATTATTATCGAAAATAACAAAGTAAGAGCTGAAGAAATATCAGCTAAAGGATTGTATTGCATTGAGGCAGATGGATGTGATGCCGGTCTGTATAAAAAACTTAAATTAAAATCGTCTGATTTTGTCATCGTTGAAACAGGTTCGCCTGAAAAGAATCACGAAATTTGCAAACTACTAAGAAATGTGCTGATGCATGACAATATTATAACACGATCAAGCACAGCGGACGTTGAACTCAAGTTGAAAAATCTTGGTGTCAATACAATTGACGTAATCGGAGTATTGGCTGTCACAATGGAAAATCTTATATTGAGGCCTGCAACATATCATGTTCTAGTTGAATCATTCGAAAACTTTAGTGTGGAAGAAATCCTGATTACCAAAAAAGAAATTGACGGATTACAAATAAAAGAGATTCCTTTCCATAAAGATGCCATCCTTATTATGATAAAAAGAAATAATTCTTTTTTCATACCTCATGGGGAAACCTATTTTCGCACAGGTGATATAATGCATGTATTCGGAACAGGTACTGCTATACTAAATACCAGAGAGAAGGTAGGTGGAAAAACAGGTGAAACTGCTTAATTGTAAAAAAATTATTCAGTTCAGAAACTTTTGTAAAAAATCAGGAACAAATCAACGTCAGTCACTTATATGATGGAATATATATGATCAAAATAAAATCTAAAGACTGATCGGAAAAACAAAGACTAATAATTCAGAGGTAAGGCTGACTGAATTCACCTAATGTACACCCCCGAGTTATTCTGGTGTGTTGAAAAAAATAAGATTTTATTAAATAAAAAAGCCTTACAAATATATAAGGCTCATTTATATGTGGAGCATATCGGACTCGAACCGATCACCTTTAGACTGCCAGTCTAACGCTCTAGCCAGATGAGCTAATGCCCCAATTGTGGATTATTTCCTTAAATAAAATCAAAATATGCTAAAACTTTATTATCTATCATTATATCTAAAAGAACTATTGCTAAATTTTTAAATTTATAAATGCCAGTCTGACGCTCTAGCATCCCGATAGTTATCGGGAGAGCTAATGCCCCAATTCTAATTGCAAAAATATAAAATTTTTAGGTTATGGCAATAGTCATTCAATAATTTGATGAATCAATAAATGAAATTGTAAAAATAAAAAATAAGTAACTCGTCTTTGTATAAACAATTCTTATTATTTTTGGTCTGATTTTTGATTCGTTAAAAAAAAAAATATTAATTGG
>JBDRPR010000202.1:0-2119 GCA_043826845.1 Bacteroidota bacterium | reverse complement strand
CGTATTCTTACCTAATGTGAACATTGATTTTCTTCATTTACCCCGTCCCTATAGGGTGTGAAGAAAATCAATTTGCTCCCTTTAGGGTTGGGGTGAACAAATTGATTTTCAATACATACAAAGGTATTTATAGGTAAATATACGGACATTCATAAAACATAAAAATTAAGAATTTGATGTATAAAATATTTAGAACCGGTTTATTTTACACTGACCTTAAAGGAATGAACTTATGCCAGTCACAGGCCGTGATTTTCAGTACTCCCTTTAGGCTTGGGGCAAATACTGAAAATCAATGCAATAAAAATATTGATTTAAATTTAACCTGTTTCTAATCGAAAAAATGAAAGGAAAAAGAACAATAGAGCAAAGCATGTTTTATGGTGCAAAACCAGACATTTTTCAAAAAGCTGCTGAATTAAGAGCTAATGAAACTGGGGCAGAAAGAAAACTTTGGCAATATTTAAAAGGGAATAAATTCGAGGGATATAAGTTCCGGCGCCAACATCCCATAGATATATTTATTGTTGACTTTTATTGTCACAAAGCCAGATTGGTAATTGAAATTGATGGAGGAATACACAAACTTGCAGAAGTTAAAGAACATGACGAAGGCAGAGAATTCGAACTTAAAGAGCTTGGATTGTCGATTATGAGGTTTACAAATACAGAAGTTGAAAAAAATATCATGGAAGTATTGAAAAAAATCAGATTAAATTTGGATGAAGCGCGGGCAGGTTCCCTTCAGGGATGCAAGGGTGCGGGCAGAAAGATTATGGAAAAACAAATGAAATATTCAACCGGGGTGGAACAGGTTGATGTATCAGGACTGTCCATCGGGTTGTATTTAATTGTTATCGGAAATTCTTACAGGCAGCAAATAAGCATCATGCATGAATAAGACGATAGGAAATATGGTAATAAGAATAATAGCTATTTATGCTATATTCTTTATAACAAGCAGTGTTCATGCCCAGTTAATCAGATATAACAGGTGCTATATCCCGAACGGGAATGCTCAGTCAACTGTTCATAATGTTTTTGTATCAGATACAAATTATGTTTTCTATGGTTTGTCAAACCATATAAATCCTTTGAATGTCATGTCATTTATGACAGACAGTAATGGCAATCTGATTGATTCAAAATATTTTGGTAATACATTAAAATATAACTTCTGTGGTCTTGAAGAATCTGTAGCATATACAAACAACTCAACTTATCTTGTTGGTCTTCAAAAAGATTATAATTCTTCTCTGGTTGTAAGAAATTTTATTATGTACCGGTTTTCCGGAACAGATACAATGTATACTGCCACACCATACACATATACTATGTCCTGCGAACTGTATGATAATATTTTACACGAAGATTATGTGTATTCGACAGGATTAAAGGCATATACCATTAATGATGCCCTACATTATGATGTTATTGTGATGAAAATCGACACGATGGGCAATATGATATGGATGAACAAGTATGGTGGTAACCGTATGGATATAGGATATAAAATAATGAATACCAGTGATAGTAAATTGCTTGTTGCTTCGAAATCTTCCAGCATTGTAGGTAATGCAGGCCAGTGGTGGGTTTTAAAGCTGGATACTGCAGGTAACCAGGTCTGGCAGAGAAATTACGGTAACCCGTTGTATGATGACGGCAGGCCCGTGGGATTAATTGAAACCTCCGACAGTTGTTACCTCATTACCGGGAGCTATACCATTGAGATGTATGGCTCTGCTGAAATGATGAAAGGCAGGATACTGAAAATTGACAGGTTCGGGAATGTGGTGTGGGATAAGTTGTATGGAGATAAAACCATTTTTACAAATGCCGCAATCATAAAAGAAGCAGGAAATAAAGACCTTGTAGGAGTGTTTAATAATGGACTTAACAGTGGGTACCAGACTCCATATAATCCTGTTGTGTACAGACTGACAACCAAAGGAGAGTTGAAATGGTTTCGAAAGTATTACTACAACGATGATATATATGCCGATGCCAGCGTTTTAAATTCCTTTGATTTTACCCCGGATGGAGGGTATATTTTTGCCGGATATGGTATTGACAACGATTCTGTTCCAGCGCAGCGCAGTTGGGTAATAAAAACAGATAG
>JBDRPR010000201.1:0-13306 GCA_043826845.1 Bacteroidota bacterium | reverse complement strand
AAAAAAGTTTGGCAATATCATTAAAGATTATATATATTTACCGATTGTTAAAATATGTTAAATATTAAAGAAGAAAAATATTAAATAATTTATAAACAAATTATTATGCCACGAAAAATTTTACTGATTATTATTGCAGTTTTTGCATCTTTTAGTTTTTTCGCACAAAGCGGAACTTTAAAAGGAAAGGTTATTGATGTCGAAACAGGTGAGGGAATACCCTTCGCCAACGTTTCTATTATCCTTAATGGAGATATAGTAACAGGAGGTATGTCAGATTTTGATGGAAATTATACTATAAAACCCATATCAGCAGGGAAATATACTATAAAAGCCACATATATGGGATATAAGTCATTGCAGTTTAATGGACTAACCGTTATGGCAAATAAAATCACATTTCAGGATTTTAAATTAAGCCCTTCAACTCAGGTATTACAGGAAGTGGAAGTGAAAGAATATACTATTCCGCTTATTAGTAAAGACCAAACAACTTCTGGAGGATCAGTAACATCTGAAGATATTGCAAAAATGCCGGGAAGATCTGCTTCTTCAGTCGCCGCAACCGTTGGAGGTGTTTACCAGGATGAATCAACGGGAGATATGAATCTTCGTGGTGCAAGAGGCGATGGAACAGTATATTATGTTGATGGGGTGAAAGTTATTGGATCCAGTTCTATTCCAAAAGGAGCCCAGGGACAGGTGGATGTTATGCTTGGTGGAATCCCTGCAAAGTATGGCGATGCTACCGGTGGGATTATCAGCATTACAACAAAAGGTCCATCACATGAAATTTTTGGTGGTGTGGAAATATTAACATCTCAGTTTTTGGATGCATATAAGTACAATCTTGCTGAAGTTACTGTTTCTGGTCCTTTGATTGTTAAAAAATATGTTGACCCTTATGATACAACAAAAATCAAGAAAGATCCGGTCGCCGGATATTTTATTTCTACCAACATTACATATATGAAAGAACCCGATCCTGTGGCCGGAGGATATTATAAAGTTAATGATGCGACTTTGCAGGAACTGATCGATCAGCCTATTAGACCTGCAACATTTAGCAGTATTACCAAATTAAATTCTGAGTATTTACACGAATTTGATGAAGATGGCAATCCGGTTTTTGAAAATATTAAAGCGCGCGAAAATGTTGATTATTACAGTATGAACACTGCTGCAAAAATCGATTTCCAGCCTACAAAAAGAATTAATCTGACTTTAGGAGGTACATTCGATTATAGAAAATACAATACAGGAGACAGAAGATTCCAGCTTTTCAACTATGATAATTATGGCGAAGTAAAATATACAAGTTGGAGAACATATGTTCGTTTTACTCAAAAGTTTACACCATTAACACCTGAAGAGGAAGAAGCATCAAAAAACAACCTGATAAAAAATGCTTTTTATCAGATTCAGTTAGATTATTCCAGAACAGACCAACTTGTTCAGGATCCAAGGCATAAGGATGATTTTTTCAGATATGGTTATGTGGGGAAATTTGAAACTTATAAAATACCAACCTATGGATTTACTGATACAATTTCAGGATTTCCTAGCGGAATTACAGCGATGAACGGTTTTATGGATACACTTGTTACATTTGAAGCATCTGATATTAATCCTGTCTGGTCATCCTATACTGATTATTATTATGGTCTATATGATATAAACAGTGGTTATTATACAAATCTCCCTATAATTACTTTTAATGGAGGGCTATTTAACGGACAGACTCCTGACCTTGTTTATGAATTATGGAATAGTCATGGTGCCCCATATAATAGTTACAGCGTTTATGATGTAAATCAGTTCAGGATTTCTGCCAACGGATCTGCCGATGTTAAAGATCATGAAATTTCTATAGGATTTGAATTTGAACAAAGAAGCACAAATTATTTTGCTGTTGCTCCTGTGGGATTATGGAATTTAGCAAGAGGATATACAAATTTTCATATTCTTGAATTAGATACCGATAATCCTCATTATACTTATGATGCAACAGGAGTACCCACAGATACCGTATATTATGACAGAAAATATGCCGGAGATGTCCAATATCAGTTTGATGAAAAATTTCGCGAAAGTCTGGGTCTGGATGTTGACGGACTTGACTGGATTGATGTTGACAGCTATGACCCTTCTGCCTTACAACTTGATTTTTTCAGTGCTGAAGAATTATTAAACAGCGGAAATTCTTATGTTTCATATTATGGATATGATCATCATGGGAATAAATTAAAATCAAAACCAAGTTTTGAAGACTTTTTTAACAGCACTGATGAAAACGGAAGAAAACTCAGACCTATTGCAGCATTTGAGCCAAATTATACTGCCGCATATATTCAGGACAAATTTGCTTTTTATGATCTGATTTTTAATGTAGGAGTCCGAATAGACCGGTATGATGCCAACCAGAAGGTTTTAAAAGATCCTTATTCATTTTATGAAACATATAAAGCCGGAGATATCCGTGGAACTACTGATCTTGGAGTTATCCCATCAAGTATAGGTGATGATTATGTGGTTTATGTTGATGATTTAAATAATCCGACATCAATTAAAGGGTACCGTTCAGGAGATTCTCCTGCGAATGTAAAATGGTACGACAATCTTGGTACAGAAGTGGATAATTATGAGAAAATTTCTTCTGCAACTGGTATTAATCCATATCTTGTAGATCCTGATGGTGGATTAAAATCTGATGCCTTTAAAGATTATCAACCCCAGATAACTATGATGCCCCGTGTTTCTTTTTCATTTCCTATTTCAGACGTAGCATTGTTCTTTGCACATTATGATATTTTATCAAAAAGACCGGGAAATAACAGACTAAATCCTGTTAATTATCTTTATATTGCATCTGTAGGACAAAATGCAATTGAAAACCCAAATCTGAAACCTGAAAGAACTTTTGACTATGAATTGGGATTTCAACAAAAACTTTCCAATTCTTCTTCTTTAAAACTTTCTGCTTTTTATCGTGAAATGAGGGATATGATCCAGGGTCAATATATTTATGGAGCCTATCCTTTCAATTACATTACATTTTCAAATATTGACTTTGGTACGGTAAAAGGATTTACTCTTACTTATGATTTAAGAAGAACCGGCAATGTTACATTAAGAACAAGCTATACATTGCAATTTGCAAATGGTACCGGATCGAATGCTGAATCCGGATTGAGCCTTATTAAATCCGGTCAACCAAATCTTCGTACAACAATTCCTCTTGATTATGATCAGAGGCATGCACTTGTTGCTTCTTTTGATTACAGATATTTAAGCGGAAGATTATATGATGGACCAAAATGGTTTGGAAAAGATATTTTTGAAAATACCGGAGCTAATTTTATTTTTAATTTCGGGACTGGTAGTCCGTTCAGTAAAAGAGAATTATCAACGGGTTATCTTGTTGGCTCTTTAAATGGCTCCCGAAAACCTTCAAGGTTTACAATTAGTGTACGTCTTGACAGAGATATTCCATTGAGCTTTGGAAAAGAAGAGAGCAATAAAAAGAAAGCTTATTTAAATGTTTATTTAGATGTAGCGAATTTATTAAATACAAAGAATGTTATAAATGTATATGAAAAAACAGGAAATCCTGATGATGACGGATATCTGATCAATCCACAAAATGAATCACTTATTAATTCGATGAATGATCCTGAATCATACAGATATTACTATGCTTTATATTATAATTCACCAGATAATTATAGTTCTCCTCGTACAGCAAGGCTTGGAATACAATTAAGTTTTTAAGAGATGGTTATAACACATAACATATATACTATGAAAAAAATCGATAAACTTCTGATTATAGCAGCAATTTTGTGCATGACTTTTTCCTCTGCACATGCTTATAAAAATGTAACTGAAAAATCCTCAGGATCAACCAAAGGAATATCTGAGGGTTGTGTTCAGGGTTCTTCCTCAATCTTTCTGGATCTGAATAATGTCAGATCATTAATTCACACAGGTGGAGATATGTGGTGGGACTTGCAGGGTGAGGCTTCATATGAAGTTCCAAAAGGTTCCGGAAAAATGTCATTGTTTGCAGGCGGGATATGGATCGGTGGCGTTGATCTTAACGGACAATTGCGTTCCTGTGCTGTTAGATACCGTTCAGCCGGAGTTGATTACTGGCCTGGACCATTGGTAACAAGTGGTGCAAATCAGGGTGGTGTTACTTCAGATGTTTGTGACTTTTTTGACCGTCATTTTGCAATAACCAGAGTGGAAGTTGAAAAATTTCGCACATGGTTTCGGGCAAAAGAAGATGGGGAAACAGATATATTAGAGAGTGAAGATTTTCTTGGTTATGCTCCGCCAAAGATTTTTGAAGAATGGCCTGCACATGGTGATTTGCTTGCAGGTGCCGGATATGATCATTATTTAGCCCCTTTTTATGATTATAACGGTGACGAGGAATATGACCCCAACGATGGCGACTATCCGTTCTATGATCTTGATGGTGAATTGCCTTGCGGTACTACCAGAGAATTAAGAAAACCACGTTTATATGGTGACCAGACCTTATGGTGGGTTTATAACGATAGGGGGAATGTTCACATGGAATCAAACGGTACTGCTATTGGAATGGAAATAAGGGCTCAGGCATTTTGTTTTGCAACAAGTGATGAATTAAATGACATGACTTTTGCAAATTATGCTCTGATAAACCGATCTTCATATACACTGACTGAAACATATTTTGGTGTATGGACTGATGCTGATTTGGGATTTTGCTGGGACGATTATGTGGGCTGTGATGTAAATAGGGGTTTAGGTTATTTATATAATGGAAAAGAGGAGGATGGGACTGGAAGTGGGATTACTTATGGTGCGCAACCCCCGGCAATTGGTGTTGACTTTTTCGAAGGACCATATCAGGATGCTGATGGAATAGACAATATGTCAAATTGGGTTCCAGGAACATCACCGAAAACATTAGATTGCGCAAGAACAAATATTGCGGAAGGTAGTATAAATGGATTAAATTTTGAAGATGGTATTGTTGATAATGAAAGATGGGGTATGCGTCGCTTTATATTTTTTAATAATAATTCAAGCTCTTATGGTGACCCGAATATTGATGTAGAATACTATCATTATCTAAAAGGCAAATGGAGAGATGGTTCAGATATGACATTTGGAGGTTCTGGTTATAGTGGTTCTGTTCCGACAGATTTTATGTTCCCCGGCAAACCGACTTCTGATATTTGTGGCTGGGGTACAGACGGTAATCCTATGGGAGATTGGTCTGAAGAATCAGCAGGAACCACACCCTTTGACAGACGCTTTGTACACTCAGCCGGCCCGTTTACACTTGAACCTGGAGCAACAAATGATATAACTACAGGTATGGTTTGGGCAAGAGCTTCAGGTGGTGGTCCATGGGAGTCTGTTAAAGAGGTACAACGCGCGGATGATAAAGCACAAAAATTGTTTGAAAACTGTTTTCAGGTGGTTGATGGACCAGATGCTCCTGAACTTGATATCATCGAATTGGATAGAAAACTTATTTTCCAGATTTATAATAAAAAAGGTTCAAATAATTTCAAATATATTCCTGAAGATTATTATGAAAAGGATCCGTTTATTGTTTGTCCTGTTGATAATCCCACTTGTGATATTTATTTTCACTTCGAAGGTTATCAGGTATTTCAGTTAAAAGACAAGGATGCTTCAGTTGCAGATATATCAAATATTGAAAAAGCAAAATTAGTATTCCAGTGTGATAAAGAAAATTATGATGAATCCGGAAGTGCTATCGGTAAATTAATTAATTACGAATACCGAGCTGATGTGGGCGCAATTGTTCCTACGGTTAAAGTTGATGGTAAGAATGAAGGAATCGAACATACTTTTGTTATTACAGAAGATTTGTTTGCCACAGGTGATAAAAAGATTGTAAATCACAAAAAATATTATTATATTGCTGTGGCTTATGGTTATAATAATTATAAACAATACATCCAGACAGATGCCAATTCGCTTGATGGACAAAAAGAACCCTACAAAGCAGGACGAAAAGCTTTTAGTGGCTCAATAAAGTCATATATGGGAATTCCACATATTCCTTCTCCTGCAAATCAGGGAACTATTCTTAATTCGACTTATGGTGATACTCCGGAAATTGTTTTACTGGAAGGGAAGGGTAATGGTGACAGGGATGTTAATTTAAACCAGGAAACAATAGATCGTATTATGGCAGGAGATCCATGGAAAGTTGACAGTATTGGTTATGAAAAAGGTTACGGACCAATCAATGTGAAAGTTGTTGATCCTTTAAATGTTAAAGAAAAAGCATTTTATCTTGGTTTTGATTCTATTCTGGTAACAAGTACCAGAAAAAGCAAAATTCTCAGAGCAAAATGGTATCTGTATGACGCAGAGGATAGAAATACTTTATATTCTGTTACAATGGCAGATTCAAGTGCTTTAGGAGACACAGTTGCCAAATTTGAAGATTATTCTGATTATCCGCCATTCATAGTTGGAGTATGGAAACGAGATGCAGAAGGAAACATTATTATCCCACTTGCACTTGTTGATTCATTTGTTTATCCACCAAGTACGATCTTTTCAGATGCCTGGGTCTCAGAATTTACAGGAAAGAGAAAAACCAATATTAATGAACAACTAATAACTGATTACGGGATATCAATATCAATTGGTCAGGTTGACTTCCCGCTTGATGAAACAGATGTAAATACACATGTAAATAACGGTTATCTTGATGCAACAATTGATTTCACCGATGTTTCCAAGACGTGGTTATATTTCATTCCTGATCAGGACGGATGTGATGTTTTTGACTGGATAAAATCAGGGAAACTTGAAGAACAGGGTTGTGCGGCATGTAATGACTATACAAAACCTGTAAACGATTCAAAAGAGGATTATGAAAATATATTATTCAGAACATGGGCTCCTTATATGCTTGCAAATAAAGACTATTTCAGAGAACCGGCCAAAGATGATGCAACAAATGAGGTTGTATCAATTTGTACAAGAAAATATGGCCTGGCATATTATTACGGACACACTCAAATTGATGAACGTGTGTTTCAGATTCAGAGTGTTGATCTGGTTATTACCTCTGATCAATCAAAATGGACAAGAAGTCCTGTTATTGAAATGTGTGAGTATGATACTACCGGAGGTTTTCATGCAAATGGTTTATCTGAAGGAAACACATTGAAATTCAGCTTAAGAAATCATTTGTCAGTAGGAAAGGATGGAAATCCCGATGGCGAACTTGATAGTGACACTGTTCCAAGAAAAGGGATGGGTTGGTTTCCGGGATATGCTATAAATGTTGAAACAGGAGAAAGATTAAACATTATGTTTGGAGAGGATTCAAAATTTCCTCAGGATAATGGTCGTGATTTAATCTGGAATCCTTCTTCCCGCTGGACTACGGATTTGTTTATTTCGGGGGCTTATGGTGATGTTGCTGCAGGTGACGTAGTATGGGGTGGAAAACATGTTATTTATATTATGGGACATAGCGATCTGGCATCAACCGATAAATATTATCAGCCATCATATGATGAAGGAGAAACAATTTATAAAAACCTGAAACAGGCAAGTGCTACAAATGCGCAGGATAATTTCAGGAGATACGTTTTTTCGAATGCCATGTGGGTTGGAACACCAATACTTAATCCTGAATACAATCTGCTGGAAACAGATGTAAAGATCAGGTTAAGAGTGGCAAATCCTTATCAGGTGGGAAAATTTGATTTTGCAAAATCAAATCCGAGAAATTACAATAATCCATTGTTCTATTTCGACCTGACAGATCTTGCTCCCACAACTGACGATTTACAAACAGCAAAAGATGCATTGGATCTGATAAGAGCTGTTCCAAATCCATATAAAGGATATTCGGAATATGAACTTAGTACATTAGACAGGGTTGTGAAATTTACAAATCTGCCTCAAACATGCACAATATCTATATATTCTGTTGGTGGTACCTTGATCCGAAGATATGAAAAAGATAATACATTGTCTTATGTGGACTGGGATTTGAAAAATTCATTTGGAATTGATATTGCCAGCGGGGTGTATATAATCTATGTTAATGCTCCTGGTATTGGAGAAAAAGTAATCAAATGGTTCGGATCCTTACGACCAATTGACTTATCAACATTCTAATAAAGTATTTTATGAATTTACAAACTATATATATGAAAAAATCAGCAAACATTTGTTATATCTTCCTTACAGGGATATTAATACTTAGTAGCTTATCTCTTTCGGCAGGTAATGAGCAACGTGTAGGACAAGCCGGTGCTCCGGAATTACTGATCAATCCATGGGCAAGAAGCTCCGGATGGGGTGGTGCAAATACTGCATGTATTAAAGGAATAGAAGCATTTAATTTGAACGTTGCAGGAACCGCATTTACTTCAAAAACAGATTTGATTTTTGCACATACTGTTTGGATGCAAGGATCAGGGGTGAGTATTAATTCATTCGGATTTAGCCAGAAAGCCGGAGAAACAGGAGTCCTGAGTTTGGTTTTTATGTCAATGGACTTCGGATCAACAGAAATTACTACTGTTGATGTTCCTGAAGGTGGTCTGGGAGAATATCATCCTGCATATACAAATATTGGTATTTCTTATGCTAAAGCATTTTCTAATAGTATATACGGAGGTTTGGTTTTTAAAGTGATAAATGAAGGTATTTCTGATTTAAGTGCTTCCGGAGTTGCTCTTGATGCAGGTATTCAGTATGTGACTGGAATTGGAACTGATAAAGCCGGTAAAAAAATCCGTGATAATTTAAGATTTGGTATATCTATGCAGAATGTTGGACCAACTATGAGATACAGAGGCGACGGTATGTCCTTCAGAGGATTAGTGCCCCCGAATCAAATATCAATGACTGTCGAGCAGCGCTCAACTGAATTTGAATTGCCTTCATTAATTAAAATTGGTATTTCATATGAAATAAATCTTTCACAAAAAGTAGATACTGTAAATGATAAATTATCATCTGATCATAGGATATCTACGGCAGTGAATTTTACTTCCAATTCCTTTACTCAGGATCAATATCATGCAGGAATTGAATATGCATATAAAGAGATGTTTATGGTTAGAGGTGGATATGTATATCAAACTGATATTAATGACAAGGACGTAAGAATGACTAATATGTCAGGGTTGTCTGCAGGATTTACAATTCAGATCCCTTTAGGAAAGGAAAAATCGAAGTTTGCTCTCGATTATTCATTTCGTGATACAAATCCATTTAACGGAATACATACAATAGGAGCCAGAGTTATTTTGTAAATTAGAAAATTATTTTATATTTTTGTATTAAGTTTTATTGAAGGATCCCGATCTCTCGGGATTCTTTTTCTTTTAAAAGTTAGTGAATAAATTGAGGAGGTTTTTTATGACTAAAATTACTTATGTAACGCAAGAAGGCCTGAATAAAATGCAGAAGGAGCTTGAACAGCTTATGTACGTTGAAAGACCGTCTATATCAAGACAAATTGCGGAAGCTAGAGATAAAGGTGATTTATCCGAAAATGCAGAATACGACGCTGCTAAGGATGCTCAGGGATTACTTGAATTGAAAATTGCGCGCTTACAGGAGCAAATAAGAAATTCCAGATTGATTGATGAATCTAAACTGGACAATAAAACAGTTCAAATACTTTCAATTGTTAAGATAAAAAATCTGATTACAAATGTTGTAATGGAATACAGAATTGTATCTGAAACTGAAGCCAATCTTAAAGAAAAGAAAATTTCTATAAGCACACCAATAGCTAGAGGACTGATGGGTAAAAAGGCTGGAGATATTGTTGAAGTTATTGTCCCAAATGGAACATTGACTCTCGAAATTCTTGAAATATCATTATAATTATCTATGGCTACAATATTCTCAAAAATTATAAATAGAGAAATTCCTGCCTATATTATTGCAGAAAGTGATGATTTCATTGCTTTTTTGGATGTATATCCATTAGCAAAAGGACACACATTAGTTGTTCCTAAAAAGGAGATTGATTACATTTTTGATATGAATGACAAACTTTTTGCTGACTTCAATGTTTTTGCAAAGAAAATATCAATTGCCATAAAAAAGGCAATCATTTGTAAACGTATTGGAACTGCTGTAATAGGGCTTGAAGTCCCTCACGCACATATTCACCTGATTCCAATTAATAATGTTGAAGATATCAATTTTGCCCGACCTAAATTAGATTTATCACGAGAAGAATTTGAAGAAATTGCTGAAAATATCAGAAAAGAAATAAAATTATGAATAAAAAAAATGAATAATTTTGTGTCAAACTCACGTTATTTTAGCAAGTTTTTTTAATTTTTGTAAATATAAAGTATAGTGGCAGTGGAAGTGACAACAGCAGTAGCAGTATAGTTTAAATTTTAAAGTATTAGGAATGAATGGAGGTTTTATTAGTTTAAAAGTTTATCAGTTAGCTTATAAGTTGGCAATGGAGATATTCGAAATATCAAAAAAATTTCCAAAAGAAGAAACTTATTCATTAACAGATCAAATAAGAAGATCATCAAGATCAGTATGTTCCAATATAGCAGAAGCATACAGAAAAAGAAGATATCCAAAAAACTTTACAAGCAAAATAAGTGACGCAGATGGAGAATCAAGTGAAACTTTGGTATGGATTGATTTTGCAAAAGATTGTGAATATATAAACATACAAATTCACCAATCATTAATTATTAGATATGAAGAAGTTGGTAAAATGTTAGGAAGCATGGCAGATAATCCGGAAAGATTTGCCCCGAAATAATAGATTATACTGCCATTGCTACTGCAACTATCACTGCCACTATTTTATTATTTGGTTGTAGCTTTGTGTTATGTTATGAATTAATCGGATTAAATGAATCTTATCTGGCAATTAGAACCTGTTTGGCTTCTATAAAATTTTCGGATCGGACAATTACATTATATAAACCCATACTTAATTTTGATGCGTCAATTGAAATTTTCTGATTCGGATCAATAATCTGAATTTCATTAAATACAAGTCTTTTTCCCAATTGATCAATAACTGTTACGTAAAATATTTCATTTTCGATATTAAGAAATTCAACACTAATTTCCTGGCCGTTGTTTACGTTATAAATATTAATACCAGGATTACCGGAATTTGAACAACTTGTGGATATTGCATTCGAATATACAGCAGATCCGTTATAATCAACCTGTTTCAATCTGTAATAAATCAGATTATTAAATTCATTATAATCATAAAAGATGTAGTTGTTTAACTGAGAGGAACTCCCTGCACCCTGGATTTGTGAAATTGTATAAAAATCAATTCCGTTTTCGCTTTTTTGAATTTCAAAATAATCATTATTTAATTCAGATGCAGTAGTCCAGCTAATAAATACTTTATGATTCTCACAATTTGCATTAAATGCAATAAGTTCAACCGGAAGAGGTAATATTTCGCTTCCAAGCGTAACTTTTGTCCAGTCCAATGTAGAACCGAAAAGATTTTGTGTAATAGAAACAGGAGCTCCGGTAAAATCAGGGACTGGAGTCCAGTAATACGGCCCGCCAAATGCTGTACCAACCCATTGAAACATGATAAGATCTACTGGATTGTGGAAATTCAATTCCTGAGGATAACAATCAAGAAAAGTCACACTTGTCCCTGCGAATATTGCAGGTGCGTCTATCTGGAAATAACGAAAAACACTACTGTTTCCTGAAAAGGAACCTGTTCCGGTTTGTTCAAGGTGGCCACGTATAATATTTACATTTACTCCTGTCATATTAACAGTTAAACCCAGATTGGAAATATTTCCTATTGGATTGGTCCTTATTGCACGAATTGTTCCTATTCCTGCACCATCATTTCCACCAGCATCAGTCGCTTTTACTCTACGTGCCGAAGTTTCATTATTTAGAATTCCTGTTGTGCTTAAATCAACCAGAGAAGCTTTTAAATCAAAATCTCCTTGTGTCATTAATAAACTGCTCAGAATGCTTATGTCTCTGCCAACCTGAACTCCTGCACCGCTGTTATTGACCTCAGCATTTGAAAAAGCAGTAGTATTTGTTCCCTGAATAATCTGTGCGGCATTTCCTGCAAATCTCACCCAGCTTCCTGCTATGCAATTTGCAGTTCCGTTATTCGTCCAGTTCCCGTTGCCTGTAATAATCACATTGGCAGTATTTTGGACAATAATGTTTCCGCCGGCATCAACACGAAGACCCTGTGAGAATGCCAGAGATGAAAGTGCAAATAATATTATAAAAATTATGTATTTCATTTTAGTAATTAATTATTTTTTGAAATCTATAAGTTTATGTTTGTATAATTTTCCATAACCAATATAATAATTTTTCAATTTTTTCTTTTTTTATTACTGACATTATTTTAACTAAACAACTAAACAACTAAACAATCTAAATCATTTTTCAATAAAATTATGCTGCAACTAAATCATAATGTAACAATAATGTATCTTCTTTTTTTACTGAAACAGATGCGATTGTTTCACCATTTTTGTTACAAAACTCTATTTCATATACATTTTTACCTAATATCTCTACAATAGTTCCAACTTGTCCCTTTTTTAATTTTTTTTCCGGCATATCTTTTAAAAGAGCAACTACATTTAATATTTCATATTCTTTATTCATATTTAATAGGTTTTACATTTTTATATAACAACTTGTAAAGCAAGGATAATTTGTTCCTGTTTTTATTATCCAACTTGTTCTTATAACAACTTGTTTATTATATTTACTAAAAATCATATCTACTACATATCTTTGACCATATTTATCTGTTTCACCTAAAATTGCTTTATTTTTTTTAATCTTTTCTAAAATAAAATTTTTTAATTCCTCTGCATTATCAGCATTCAGACCTAATACAGATTGAAAAACTCTTGCTTTATGTTTGCCAACCGGATGCAAATTATTAAGACAATAATCCTTTAATTTTTCAATCTTTAATACCGCTTTATCTGCATCAGGTAATAAATTCATTATTTTTGTTTTATACTAGCACATCACAATTATCTAAACCTTCAATCCCAAATCACTTTTCAATTTTTTCTTCAATTTTTTCTTTTTCTTCCACTTCCTTTTGATTTTTTTGTTGATTTTTGGTTTTTTACAAATTATTATAATATTCTTTTATTTGTTTTCTCGTTTCATTTGAGATTTCAAGTTTTTCAAGTAATTCAGGAGAAATTGAAGGAGCAGTAGTATTTGTTCCCTGAATAATCTGTGCGGCATTTCCTGCAAATCTCACCCA
>JBDRPR010000200.1:0-3399 GCA_043826845.1 Bacteroidota bacterium | reverse complement strand
GAAATGAAGAAAATACATCTCATAGAATCCATCCAGTCGTGGTTATCGAGTGATAATGCGGGAGACTCTAAAGGTATATACCATCCAGAAGAAATTAAAGTTTGGATAACATCTGCTTTTAATCGAATAATCTATAATGCTTGGAAAAACGGGAAAAAATATAATGAATTTAGCCAACTTGATGTATGGAGTAAAGTATATCCCTGTGCAGTAATAGGACAAGTGGGAACAAAAGCGCACGCATTACTTCCATTTGCTCCAGTACAACTTCCTGATGGAATGAGTATCAGACAAATCTCAGACACGGCCAATCCATCGAATGTATTTGCACCTATTGAGGCAACTGCAAGTGTAATATTTGCTGAATTGGAAGTTGATACCATGGATTCAACTCCCACTTATTCATTGGAACAAAATTATCTTAGTATGGGAGCAGGGGAGCCAAGTCATTTACTTAGATTTGATAAATTACCAATTGCCCCGGTCACACTTATAACAAGTGTAGATGCTTTATTAATTCAAAATCTCGATCAGATAGATGATTTTGATGATGTAGCGATCCCTGAAAATGGGGAGGATGATCTAATGCGTGCAGTCATTGATATTATGAGCAAAAAGCCAACGCCTGACACCTCAAACGATATGTTCATAAATAAAAACATACAATAATGGGTAAAAAATTTGAATATGATATTAGGGCAATTAATGAGAGTGATATTCTTATTACACAACTTAATATTTTAGGACAAGAAAGATGGGAATTAATACAAGCGGACCGAAGAATCGATGAAATAACTGGAAAAACTATAATTGAAATTATTATAAAAAGAGAAATATAATGTCAGTAGTTTCACCAAAGACAGCAGGGCTCGTGACGATAAGATATATCGTAATGAGTGTGTTGAACAGATTGAACGATTACAGTCTGAAATCGTATAAACGACTGGTGCAGATAGCTCTTGAAGGATTTACTGACATGCACCTATTTCATTTGGACAACCTTGAAGTTGTGTATCTTCACATGTCGGTAGCAAAGACTTGCCAGTTACCTGCGGACTTCGTGGATTATACAAAAATTGGTATTCCCATCAATGGCAAACTTAGGGTAATAACCAAGCACGACAAACTCTTGCTCCCAAGACTATTTGATACGGGTGAAGCAGTAGGCAATACGGATGCAGGGGATAGTGAGGGAGTATCGAATTGTATATTCTTTTCAGATCACTTTCGCAATGGTCAATTTATTGGCGGATTATTTGGTTTGTCTGGTGGTATTGATCAGGCATATTACAGAGTTGACAAGGAGAACAGGCAGATAGTATTCTCCGGTTCGACACCACGGTCAGAAATTGTTCTTGAATATATCAGTAGTGGGGTGAAGGCAGATGGTTCGTCTCTTGTGCCCAGAGAAGCCGTTACTCCACTGCGTACATACGTGCTATGGCAGATGGTAGAGAATGACCAGAAAGTAGCTTATAACGAACGCGAGAGGCGTAAGAGAGAACATGAAGAAGCAGTTGAGGCATTAAGAAGTTTTCAGTCAAGTTTCACCGCAGATGAGTACAAACGTGCCGTTTGGGGCAGTGCGAGACAGTCACCTAAACGATAGATATGCAACTCCGAGACTTGAAACGATTTTTTGGGGGCCTTAACAAAGATGACCACCCCTCTCAACTCCCTGATGGTGATTATGTTGATGGATTAAATATTCGTACAGGTTCATCGGATTCCCAACATGAGGCAGGTATTGCAACTACACTCCAAGGCGAAATCGAGGTTTTAATTGGCGTTTCAGGAGTTCAACCCACATATTATGGAGGTTTAAGCATTGGTGGTGAGTTCATATACACCGCATATGCAGAAGTTAAAATTGGGGATCAAGTGTGGATGGGGAAGAATTGGAATGCTGCATATCCCAACAGCAAGGTCTATGACAACAATGAAGCAAACAGGGATATTTACGGGGGGTTATACACCCATAATCAGACGATGGCAGCGGATTTTTGTCCTGCAGGATGGCGGGTACCCACGGAAGCAGATATTGATGATTTGCTAACATACCTTGGTGGTGAGACGATTGCCGGGGGTAAGTTAAAAGAACCGGGGACACTGCATTGGGACGCACCAAACACGGGAGCACCGGGAGTAACTGCTTTCAGGGCATTGCCGGGAGGCAAATTTGATTTACTCTTTTCGTTATTAGGCAGTGATGGATTCTTCTGGTTGCAGGATGAGGGACTTGAAGTACCTCTTGCCTTAGATGCAACAGGTATTGCTGAAACATCATTCTTTGCAAACTGGCAGGCAGTAGATAATGCAGACGGGTATTATCTTGATGTGGCGAGAGATGCTGCATTTACTTTGATGGTGTCGGCGTACAACAACAGAGATGCAGGCAATGTGGTGACATATCCCGTTGCAGGGTTAAGTGATGATTCGACTTATTTTTATCGTGTCAGGGCTTACGAGGATGCAGGATCCAGCGAAAACTCCAATATCATCACTCTTAATACACTGGTAGGAGAAGATGTTGAGTATGTTATACTGACCGATGGCGTGACTTCTGTTCGTAAAGGCATCCGTGGTGGTTCATTTGTAGTTGACATAACCATCACACCAACAGGGTTTGCAGGAATAGAGAATGAGGACTGGAAGAAGATCAAAGATATAGTTCTGGCAATGGGGGGAGGCGGCGTTTAGTAAGAGATATATAGATGAGTAACCTTGCGAAAATATTGCACTTAAATTACAACAGTACGTTGGCCGAAAAGACTGCTGCCTTAAAAACCTATTTCCGTTCTGTGAGGTTGATAAAGATCAGTGGCGTGCTTAGTCCTACATCGGGATTGTCGTCAATATATACCAATGTACTCCTTTGTTGTAATTGTATTGATTATGAAGAAAGAAATCTTTATGTCTTTTATGTGGACACCGACTATAATGCTGCATGGATTGTTGAGATAAACATTGACAGTAGAGAATCGGCAATAGTATATTACGACATAGACAACAACATAGGATTTGATTCACGTCATAAGATTTATAATGCAAAGGTTGTACATGGGAGGCTGGTATGGACGGATGATCTGAATCCGATGTCCCAGATGGATATAAAACGTGCGAAGACATCATTCTTTCATGGCATTGGTTATGGACTGTATCCAAACACAACAGAGTGGCGTAATGTGGACAACTATAACATCAATCAGATCGTATCCAATGGCAATAATTTTTACAAGAGTCGTGACTTTAATAATACAGGTCACGAACCAAGAATGGATAGTTTTGTTAAAAACATTTGCACATATTGGATAAAGTTATGTCTCATAGAAGATGCTTATTATTCAATGAATATTGAGAACTTCTATTTTGCACCCATCCCCCCAAAGCATCCACCGG
>JBDRPR010000199.1:0-13266 GCA_043826845.1 Bacteroidota bacterium | reverse complement strand
TAATCAACATTTCCGGTCATTCCCGGATTCAACAAAAAACCGTTCAGCATATACTGGCTGTACAAGGGCATCTGCTGTGCCTGATTTATTCCGATTATCATCAGCATCAGGACTGTGGCTAAGGTGATTCTTTTCATTTCTCTTTCTTTTAATTGTTCTGTTTCTCTTTTAATACTTTTAACTTTTTACTTTTAACTTTTAACTTAAAACTTTTCTACCTCTTTATCGCTACAACTCCATTATATGGTTCGCTACCATTCAATAAATCTATGATATATACAAATGAACTCATTGGTAGGTCTGCTCCGTTATGGGTGCCATCCCATGGTGAATTCATATATTCAATTCCGCTACCGCTGAAAATGAATACTATATCGCCCCAACGATTGTATATCTCTACATGTATGTTTTCATATTCTCCTATATTGGTAATCTCCCATGCATCATTAAATCCATCTCCGTTTGGAGTGATCATTGTCGGTATTATCAATGGTATCTTTATCTCAACCGTATCGCTAAGATAACAATTGCTTGCATCAGTTATAGTTATTATATAGTCACCGGTGTTTAGTCCTTCAATATGCGATGTTGTTGCTCCATTGCTCCACAAGTATAAGTATGGTGGATTGCCTCCAGTAACTGTGGTGGTTATTTGACCAAGATAGGATATTACTGTATCAACTATTGTTAAATTTATTGCGGTCGGATCTGTTAGAGTAACATAATCCACAGTGTCACATAATCGACTATCAGTTACCGTAATAAAATACGTGCCGGAAATCAATCCGGATGCAACACTATCAAAAACAGGAGTAGTCATAACTGTACTATTCCAGATATAAGAGTATGGAGGAGTTCCACCATTGGCGATTACAGATACACTTCCGCTATTCTCCCCATAACATGATGGACTAATACCATTTACTAATATATCCAAAACTGTTGGTTTTGTCACAGTAATTTCAGGAATAGTAGCATAACAACCGCTATTATCGGTAACAGTCAGAGCATAACTTCCTGCAGGCAAACCACTATACATGCTTCCAGTCTGAGTAAATCCTGAAGGAGCCCACAGATATGTAAAGGGTGGCACACCACCTGTTACTGTAAGATTTATCTGACCATCTGATGTATTGTTACAACTTGTCTCAATTGATATGAATGAAATACTAATTGCTCCGGGTTCTGTAATTGTAATACTTGTATCAGTAGAACAACCATTTATATCAGTAATTGTTATAAAATAAATACCTCCGCTTAAACCGGATAAAGTATCAGAGGTTGCACTTGTAACAATAGAGTCGCCGGTACTCCATTCATAGGTATAGTCAGGGGTCCCACCTGCAATAGAAACAACAATTTCTCCATCTGTTTGACCGTAACAAGAAACATTTATTGCAGAATTGACAACAATGTTTCCTCCTCCTGAATTATCAATGTGTATCGACTGTATTGATTGACATCCGTTTGCATCAGTAACCTCAATTGTATAATCCCCAAAACCTATATTTGAGATTGAATCAGTTATCGAAATTACAGTCCCAATATTGTCTTCCCATTGATAACTAAAATTTGGGGTTCCTCCGTTAACAACAACATAGGCTGAGCCATCGCTTCCACCACAGACTGCATCATTAACGGTTACAATTACCTCAAGTGAATCAGGTTGCGTAATCATAACACTATCAATTACAGTACAATTATATGCATCATATACTGTCACATAATATATTCCTGCAGAAATGCCTGATACAGTTTCTGTAGTATCTCCATTAGACCAGATATATGTGAACGGTACTGATCCAGTCGGTTGAACAGTTGCTGAACCGGTCAAATTTCCATAACAGTCAGCAGGTATAATATTTATAAATGTTGAAGCTATTATTCCACCATTATTAATAATATTGATATTTGTATCAGCTGAACAACCGTTAATATCTGTTATTGTAACCGAATAATTTCCTTCAGGTAAATTGTTAATTATATAATCCGTGGAATCGTTTGACCAGAGATATGAATAAGGAATAGTACCACCTGAAACAATTACCTGTGCAGAACCATTGCTTGCTCCACAACTTTCATCTGTAGAAGATGAATTAAGCTCAATAACTGATGGTTCAGATATATTTATAATACTAACATCATTACAACTGCCTGCATCCTGTGCCATAATCATATATGATCCAGCTCCGAGATTATAAAATATGCTATCACTTACATAAGTGGTACCACTGTCAATGCTGTAGGTTACTGCATTTTGAGCATAAATAGTTAATTGTGCATTTGTATCCCCAAAACATAAAATATCTGATACAATTACGCTGTCAATATAAAATCCGGTATTATTGTTTACAGTAACAACTGTGTCAATTGAACATGCATTGGTATCAAGTATTGAGATTGTATAAGCCCCGACATTTAATCCTGTAAATGTATTATTTGAAGAATATGCTCCACCGTCAATTGAATACTCCATACCGGTTGGATTATTTGCAACGATCGTAATTTCGCCATCATAAGGATTTGAACAAACAGTTACATCGGTAATCGAAATGGAATTGACAGAAGGAAGTTCGTTTATTGTCAGTTGCTGGACATCGGAAGCAGAACAGCCATTTCCATCAGTGTATGAATATGTAATATTATATATTCCAGGTACTGAGGGATTAATTGTTGCAGTACCATCTCCGTTATCAATAAACGCCGGACTGAAAGTTCCTGATGGTGCCTGATTTCCAACTATATTGAATTGTGGATTACCAGCACAATATGGAGAGTTTAATCCTACGAATGAAACACTTGGGAGAGGATTTACAGCAACTGTTTGTATGTCACTTATCGTACATCCATTTATATCAGTATATGTATATGTAACAGTATATGTTCCTGTGGTTGCATGAGTGTATCCTGCAGTTCCGTTACCATAGTCTGTAACATCAACACCTGTAAATGTTCCGTCAGGAGCATGGTTTCCTGTCAACAATATCGGGTCACCTGCTCCGCAATAAACACTGTCCAGTCCAGTAAAACTAACTAATGGTGAAGCGTTTACGGTTACAACTACCAGGTCTGTATTTGAGCAACCACCTGTTGTACCTGTTACAGTATAGGTTATAGAGCCTACTGCTGGAGTAAACGGAATTCCATCAAAAACACCATTGTCCCAAGTATATGAACTTGCTCCACTCCCTGATAAAGTTACTGAAGTACCTTCACAAACAGTTTGATCAACACCAGCATCCACAATTGGTAAAGCACTCACGACAAAAGTAATACCAGAGCTACTTCCGGTACACCCTGAATTTGTACCATCAACAGTCACAATATCTCCATCAATTAGCAATGAAGTTGAAAATACATTTACAGGAGAAGGTGCACCTTGAGATGCTCCGTTTACAAAGAATTCATAATCAGTTGCTCCACCGGCGGTAAATATTACCGAAGAACCGGCACAAATAGTAGTATCATTTGATGATAAAGTAACTGTAGGAGCACTCGGATCAGTTAATGTTACAGATGTTGAACTTGAGCAACTTCCATCAGATACAGTTACAGTATATGTACCCGCTTCCAAACCAACGGCAGTCGCTGTGTTTTGAGCAGGAATTGTATTCCATGAATAAGAAGTGCCACCCCCGGCAGTAGCAGAACCATCACTTGCACCACAACCACTTGGATTGTCAGATGAAATAATTGTAGCAACTGGTAAAGCATTTACAGTAACAGAAATATTATCTGTAACATTTGTGGCACAATTGCTTACTGTAACATAATAAGTTGTATTGACAGTAGGCGACACAACCGGATTTGCTATTGAAGATGAAAACCCGGCAGGAACTGATTCCCATGTATATATATATGTTCCAGAACCACCGATAGTTGAAGCGTCAAGCTGAATCGAACTTCCTAAGCAAATAGTCGAGGGAGTTGCAGAAGCAATTACACGCAAGGCACTTGTCAACACCCATGGAGAAAAAGTTGTTTGTCCCGGAATAGGACCAACAGTTCCAATACCTGCTGTTACACCAAGGTTGCCCGGTCCTGCCTGGGCATCCCATGAAGTACCGTTCCAATGCTGTGCCTTCAATGTGTCACCAGGAACAGTGGTAGTGTTTTCGGAGCCACGATAAGAAAATGTCAGATCAGCAGTCGCAGTGGATTGAATATCCCAGAATCTATCAACTGCAGAGCTAACAGAATCAGCAGTACAGGTCATGCTGCTCACTGCTACAACATTGCTAATACCGGGATGTGGCATATTTTGTGAATTGGTAACCCAGGAGGATAGATTGATACTGGAACTTGCTGCAGTAGTTTTATTAAAAATAAAAGGAATGTAATCAGCAGTTCCTACACCTAATGGAAAAACATAATTACCTGTAGTCGTTCCTGCATCCCATTTAACATAATTATATTGCCCTTCGGAAATAATATGCCCACTTGTACGAACAATTCCCTGGGTGCTACTTTGGTCGATTACGAGATAAACAGGTGTACTGTTTGTTCCACCATTTAATACAGCATAGCCTCCATTTAATATCAATGCATTGTTTTGACCAAATAAGCACATCCCTGACCCTTCCCAAAGTGAAGGGAGAAAAAACATCGTCATGAGGGCAATCCCAAGTGAAATAATTTTGTTATATTTCCTGAGACATTTTACGAATAACAATTTTTTTGTTTCCATTTTATTTTTGTTTGTAGTTAAAATTATTCCGTTTAATTATGAATATTCATTTCTTTATCAGCATCTTTAACTCATCTAACTGTTTTTGTAATTCTTGATTTATTTTTTCCTGTTCTTCATATTTGGTTTGAAAACTACCAATTGCTGTTTTTAATTTTTCATTTTCTGCATTGAGCTCCTGTATAGCTTTAACCATAGGAGACAACAAATCGTTGTAACGCATGCCATACATACCTTTATCATCTTTAGATATAATGCCATTGTCGGCTACGCCCGATACATTTAATGTTTCTTCCAAATCCTGGGCTATGAATCCATATTCCCGCGTTTTGCTTTCATTGTTAATGCGGATATACGATACAGGTTTTAACTTAGTAATAAAATCCAAGCCAAGATTAGATGGCTGAATATCTGATTTCAATCTTCTATCAGAAGTAAGCGTCCAACCCAGAGTTACGCCCGCGAATGTAGTAGTGGTTGCTTCTCCTATTTGTATCTGATAATTACCTGCTGCGACAGGCACTTGAGCATTATAACCAATTGCCGTATTGTTGCTTCCTGTAGTAATATTGACACCCGCCATATATCCATTGGCGGTATTGTTGTTTCCGGTGTTCTGATAAAGTGCTTGTACTCCGCTGGCGGTATTGTTGTTTCCTACGCTGCTGCCAGATATTCCATAAAGTGCACTCCATCCAATGGCGGTATTGAAGTTTCCAATGGTGTTCCAAACAATTGCAGAAAATCCACAGGCAGTATTATAGCTTCCAGAGGTGTTACTTTGAAGCGCTTGCATTCCGCTGGCGGTATTGTTGATTCCGGTAGTATTGGAATAAAGCGCATACGCTCCGTTGGCTGTGTTCCAGTATCCTGTGGTAGCTGGATTTAGTGCATATATACCCCATGATGTATTTACCAATGCATTATTAAGTAAACCTGCTTGTACACCATTTCTTTTAAAAACAACATCCTCATCATCAGTAGTGCCTATAAAGTTTGTGCCCGGCGTAGTACCAGCATTACCTGTCAGCAACCATCCACTTGTACCCGTTGCAAAACGTATCCATGCACTACCGTTCCAATAATAATAACCTGGCGTTACATCGTTCACCGTAGCTGTATTATACACTAATAAACTTGTTAATGGCGATGTAACAGGAGCTACCGAAGTTGTTTGCGTCAATGCCACACGTGGGATAAGTAATCCTTTATTTGCAAAATCAACATCTAAACCTGCTGAGGCATTAGGTAAAGCGCCTGTTGCGTTTATACCAATGTTTTGAGCATCTACCCCCGCCCCATTCCATAGAAAGGGGAGAAAAAACATCGTAATGAGGGCAATCCCAAGTGAAATAATTTTGTTATATTTCCTGAGACATTTTACGAATAACAATTTTTTTGTTTCCAATTTATTTTTGTTTGTCATTATTATATCATCAACTTATTTTGTTTATTTTCGACATAAACTCCTATACTTAAAACCTTAGTTAGTTTTTTCCTTTTTATGATTGGTTTTATTTTCAGTTTTTGTATTATCGTAAATTGAAGAACTTTTAATGTCTTTTGTAACTGTCTGTTTCATTTCCATCTCTTTAG
Organism: Bacteroidota bacterium; assembly: GCA_043826845.1. Lineage (GTDB taxonomy): Bacteria > Bacteroidota > Bacteroidia > Bacteroidales > CAYTAU01 > JBDRPR01. Next base: position 6,983 of record JBDRPR010000199.1, on the reverse strand, counting down.
GGGCTGGTTCAAACCGCAGATCTTCAAATTTCGAAATAGCACCTGTAGGACATACAGCATCTTTCATGTTGCATACAATATGCCATTGAAAAGGAGTATTTGATGTTCCACCATTCAGTTCAACAACATCAAAACCGTTAGCTGTTTTGTTTTTAACAACAACCCCCAGGCAATTTTCATTATCCTCAAGCTGAATAAAAACCCTTAATGGATGTTTTTCATTGATTGCAACATTTTTAGCAAAAATCGGATCAATATTTATATGGACTTTGCCGTTGATTAGTTCACCCTGACCATAATCTTCAAAAAGTGCTTCCGGTGCTTCAGGTGCATGCATGACCACCATATTTTCATTCAGATCTGGTATACAACAAGAGTTAGTAGCTGCCCCTGATGCAATGGTTTTATAATAGGTTCCGTTATATAATGACAACCAGGATGTAATGCCGGCGGCGGCGTTTGATCCGTTGAATGCAGCTGACTGAGTGACCCCCACCTGAGTGCTTCTTGCATAACAACCATAAAGTTGTCCGGTAAATGCGCCACCAGAGCCAGATGCCAAATAGTTCGGTCCTAAATTATTTCCAGCACCAACGACGCCAGTTCCGGAAGCATTACCATTTTGCCCATTGACTCCAAATCCGGTAGCTCCTGTTGCAATTCCCAGCACTCCATCTCCTGATGCTCCGTTTGACTGTCCCCACACACCTGTTGCTGTGGTTCCATCACAAGCACCAATGACTCCCACTCCGCTGGTTAATGTAGAAACAGCAACACCGGAAATACCTGCTCCGGCAAAATAGGTGGAGGCTCCTAACGATCCGGCCACACCACAACCACCAGTCTGATTATTAGTAAAATATCCTCCAAAACCTATACTTGTACCTGTTGTATTGTTGTAGCCATATACTCCTGTACCAGTCGCATTTGCAGAAACGCCAAATACACCCCAACTTGCAGCCGTATTATTTCCATATCCATATACACCTACGTTAGTGCTGGAAAATGCTCCACCGCTACCACTAGTCAAATAATTAACACCTATATTATTTCCGGCGCCTGCAACACCCGTACCGGTAACATTAGTATTATTTCCTGCAACACCAAATCCCATATTCTGGGCAGTAATACCCCAAACTCCATATCCACTGTTTGCACCAGCAGCTGCATTATTCCATCCATAAACACCATCTCCAGTGGCATTTGTTACAAGCCCATAAACACCAACTCCTGCTGCAGATGCGTTTTCACCCCAAACACCATTGGTCTGGCCTGCAACTCCTGAAGCAATTCCTCTAATTCCACTTGCATTATTGGTTGTTGAAGTAACTGAACCAAGAACTCCGTACACTTTAGCATTCCCAGTTTCCGACCCCCTTATTGCTGCAAAGTCCAAAGTAGCATTAGATGTTATAACATCTAAAGTATATGCAGGAATAACCGTTCCAATACCAACATTATAGGGTGATGCAGATGATTCAAAGATTGGAGCCTGAGTGCATGTTGCAGTAGTTCCGTTCGATTTGATAATATAATTTGCTGAAGCACATCCCACCGGTCCGGGAGGGCCTTGAATTCCTTGTGCTCCTGTAGCACCTGTAGCACCTGTTAATCCTATCGGACCTTGTGCTCCGGTAGCACCTGTGGCTCCTGTTAATCCTATCGGACCCTGTGGGCCTGTAGCACCTGTGGCTCCTGTTAATCCTATCGGACCTTGTGCTCCATCAGCACCATCTGCTCCGGCAGGGCCCTGAATTCCTTGCGGACCTGCTGGACCAACGGGACCTATTGGACCTATTGAAGAAAGATACACCCAGTTTGGAATATTTGTGATGCTTGTGTTATAATAAAATCCTTCACCATCACCACCAGAATCGGTTTGATAAACCGTCAATCCCTGAGCAGGTGAAGGCAATGGGTTAAAACTGGCACTTGTGCGTTGTGCAAATGTTACACGTGGGATAAGTAATCCTTTATTTGCAAAATCAACATCTAAACCTGCTGAGGCATTAGGTAAAGCACCTGTATTGTTTATGCCAATATTTTGAGCACCCACTCCAGCTCCATTCCATAGAAATGGGAGAAAGAACATAGTTATGAAAGCTATCCCAAGTGAAATATTTTTGCTATATTTCCTGAGATAAATTACAAATAACATTTTTTTTGTTTTCATTTTTTTGTTGTTGTTTAAATTATTCAATAATTAACAAATATTTCAATTCAATTCCCATTTGCCTGAGGTATTTCTAATTTATAATTATCAACTTATTACTTTTCATTGAGACAATTACTCTTATAATATACTCCGTTATCTCATTCATACCATAATAATTAATCTTTTCAGCTATATCTGAAGTCTTATGATAGTCATCGTGAATTCCTGTGGTAAAAGTAATAGCAGGAATATTATTTTCCCAAAACACAGAAGCGTCGCTAGGAGAAATCCCTTCAGAAATAGAAAGATTAAATTTCCTGCCGATTTGTTCATTAATCAGTATAGAATCAATATAATTATCCTTGCTATTTCTTATTGCTTTTAACTTTGGACTTATCGTATCAAGCCTTCCTACCATGTCCAGATTTATCATTAACTTAACATTAGTTAATTCCTGTTTATTTTCAGTTATGAACGCTTCTGAACCAAATAATCCAACTTCATGAGCAGAAAAAGCAATAAAAAGATAATTAAAAAATTTTAATTTAGACTTATTCAGATATTCAGCAAGCATTAACATCACTGCAACACCGCTTGCATTATCATCCGCTCCGTGATGAATTTTTTTACTTGTCAGAGACCTTGATTTAGTACCTCCCAAACCCAGATGATCATAATGCGCTCCGACAATAATTGTAGAATCTGCTTTATTATCAATAAATCCGATTATATTCTTTGCAATATCATTATGCATAGAATCGTCAAGAAATGGGAACTTCTGAACGTACAATTCCATAAATGGAGATAATCCAGTTTCTTTATAATAACTCTCTAAATATTTCGCTGCCATTTCTTCTCCTTTACTACCAGCCTCCCTGCCAAGCATTGAATCGGATGATAATGTATATACTATCTTCATTATTTTGTCGATTCTTTCATCATCTCTATTTTGAGAAAATACAAAAAGGCTATAAATATTTATAATACTAATTAAAAATATACTTCTTATATATCTTTTCATAACGATTATAGTATATGCCTCTCGTTTATCCAGTTTTAATTCTTCATCCTTTTTTCGTTCTTACTATTTCCCCTTTTAATTGCAAAGCTGATTCTATATTTATTATTTTGACTATTCAACAGTACTTTTGGTAGTGGAATTTTGCGATTTAGTCTGCTCTTTTACATTTTTCTTTTCTTCCAGATATTTTTTATAATTAGCATCCGATTCCTCTTTCATCTTTTTACAGGCATCTTCAGCATTTTTTTGTTTTTGTATTTCAAATTGTTCTTTTTCTGTCATAACTGGAATAATGTTGTTTTGATCTGTGTTTTCCCCATTATTTTCTGAATTAGTGCCTGAAACTTTTATGTTTGTTGCACTATTCATTTCCGGTTCTTTTTTCACAACATCAGAAACAGGCAACTTATCAAATCTGATTTTTGTTCCATCCCACCAGATCGGTGTTGCGTTTCTGTCTGTATTGTTTTCATTAAACATAACTCCTTTCATCTTGTTATCAAAATCTTTATCTGCAAGAGCTTCAGGGAATTCAGAATTAACATCTGCGTCTATTCTTTTACCTATTATAATAAATGAAAAATCTACATTTGACGTACCACCACTAAGTTCTTCCACATCGAAGCCTTTAGAGTCAATATCTTTAATAAATATTCCATTACATTGTCCCATAGGAGAAATTGTAATTACAGGGATATTTCCGCCGATCAATTCTGTAAATGACTCATCAAAATTCACTCTTTTCTTTCCGTTAATAAGTTTTGCTTTCCCATCATTATATATTTTTATATCAGTAGAAGATACCGAATATGTAGCTACTCTTTTATTTCCAACAGTTACTATTTCTGCCTGATGTCCTGACGTATAAACATTGCCGATATTGTACGCAGCATATAACTCTCCGCAGGAAGTAAAACCAAAAACTTCGCCTCTTGACCAACTTCCCATGATACCACCATAGGAACCGCTACCTATACCAATATAATTATTACTAGACATAAAGCCTGCACCATCTACATGCGAGGTAAAATAACCTCCATATGTGGCAGATCCACTATTTTTGTAACCAAGCGCACCCCAATAACCAGCGCCCCATGTTTGACCACCCAATACACCACCGCTTCGGGGATTATCACAATATCCAAAACCTCCAATCCCAAATTCATAATCGTTTTGATCATTATCATTGGCGCTGATTGCAGCACGACAAGTACTGTATGTGTAACCTGTACCACTATAATAACCATTGGTATAAACATCTAACCTTTTTGCATCAGATAAAGCATCATATATATAAACATGGCCACCTGTGACTGTATTTGTATTTATATAGGTCCCATTATCAGTCCAGTAATTGGACCCGCCTCCGGCTGCTGCCCAGTATGCGGCTCCTGCACCGTTTGATGTCAGAACCTGCCCTGCTGCTCCAAAGCCACCGTTGGCTTGCAATGCACCTGTGAGAGCAACATTTCCGCTAAAATAACCTGCCCAGTTTGTAGTTCCACCACCTGAAGATGCATATATACCATAGTTTGTTCCGGTTCCGCTTGCATAAGCATATATCCCATATTTAGTTCCAGTACCCCATGAATATCCATAAAGTCCATAGTTTGTACCGCTACCACCAGAAACATAGCCACGAGTACCGTAGTAAAAACTGCTTCCGGTAGGATAAACCACACCATTGACGCCATAATATCCGCCTTCGAATTGCCCACCGATGCCCCAATAGTCAACAGGGCGACTGTATCCATAAACTCCATAAGCATCAGAGGCTGCGGCATATGTATTTGTAAATTTACCAATAGCCTGTGGACTGGCTACAGCACCGGAAACATTCAAAGTATTTCTGGTGTCTATATTTGATGTTATATCGACTTCCCCATCAAACCAACCAGCATACCATAGTGCATTTTTATACATAGAAAGAGCACCAAAATATGTTTGGGCCTCATTGCTTCCAAGTACACCGGCTGTATTTTCATTTCCTGTAGTGTATATTAATCCCAGAATACCAGCCTTATATGATCCTGCTGTTTCGAGTAATCCCATAATTCCTCCTCCACCTGCAGTAGCATATTGCCAGCCAGTCCCGCTTGTTGTGCTTCCATATAGCGATGAGCCGTCTATTGCCCACTTTGTGTTTGTATTAACAGGATAAATAGAAACCGCACAAGGTTGCCATGAGTTAACACCATTCAAACAAATTGAGTTTGCATCTACCTGATTAAACCTTGAATTGCCTAAAGTTGTCCCGTTAGGTGTCCATAATGGAATATAATTTAATGTACCGCTACCGCCAACGCTACCGGCGGCAGGTACCTGCCATGAAGCATTACCTAAAGCATCAGAGCATGTAAGCACCTTTCCTGCAGCAGGTACGCCACCCCTGATTCGTATATTGCCATTGATATCAAGGTTTGTAGTTGGTGCATTAGTTGCTATTCCCACTTTATTTACCAATATTCCGTTTTCGTAATCACTAACAAACAATGTTGTTCCAATACTCAGTTTTGAAAATTGAGAAAGGGTAGGTCCATCACCACTGATTGATATGGCATTGGAAAAATATGAAATACCAAAGTTCATATTACTGCTGCCAAATGCATCATTCACAAAAGTGATGTTTCCTTGTGCATTACCTATAACATCATTATTGAATAATAACCGACCACCTGCCCATGCATTGTCATGTCCGTCAGATTGAAGAAGTAATTCAGCAAATGCACCTGTTTTATATATGTGTAATTTACTGGGAGCATTAGGGGTGCTTGTTCCAATACCTACACTTGTACCATTGTCAAAAATTTGGCTACAAACAGCAGAAGTACCATCCGATTTAATTACATAATTAGCCAAACCACAACCGACGGGACCGGCTGGACCTATCGGACCTTGAACTCCTTGTGGTCCTTGTGCTCCGGTAGCACCTGTAGCTCCTGTTAATCCTATCGGGCCTTGAACTCCTTGTGGACCTTGTGCTCCGGTAGCACCGGTAGCACCAGTAGCGCCTGTAGCACCTGTTAATCCTATCGGACCTTGTGCTCCTGTAGCGCCTGTTGCTCCTGTTAATCCTATCGGGCCTTGAACTCCTTGTGGACCTTGTGCTCCATCAGCACCATCTGCTCCGGCAGGGCCTTGAATTCCTTGAATTCCTTGGGGACCTGCTGGTCCAACAGGACCAATTGGACCTATTGAAGAAAGATACACCCAGTTTGGAATATTTGTGATGCTTGTGTTATAATAAAATCCTTCACCATCACCACCAGAATCTATTTGATAAACCGTCAATCCCTGAGCAGGTGCAGCCAATGGATTAAAACTGGCGCTTGTGCGTTGTGCAAATGTTACACGTGGGATAAGTAATCCTTTATTTGCAAAATCAATATCTAATCCTGCTGAGGCATTAGGCAAGGCGCCAGTAGTATTTATACCAACGTTTTGGCCAAAGACCATGTTACAGATAATAAATTGCATATTGCAAATTACTGCGAGAATAATCATTTTAGTTTTCATGCTTTTTTTTTTATATTTGTCTTGTTTATAATTACCTTAAATTCTATTTATTAATTTGTCAGTTATAATAATTTTTACAGCAAACTTGATCCTGTATTTGCACCTTCACCGATATTAAATCCAATCATGATCTCATGACTGCCACTACTGTAATTATTGATCGTGCTAAACGGATAATCAAAGCTATAGCCAAATAAAAATTTGTCGAACTTTATTCCAATCACTGCTATTAAATCTTTATCCGATCTGTATGATACTCCAAACCAGTAATTCTTCTTGAAATATCCTTTC
>JBDRPR010000198.1:0-2648 GCA_043826845.1 Bacteroidota bacterium | reverse complement strand
AGCTATAGTTTTTCAATTAGCGGTAAACTTTTTGAAGTGATTAAATGCCAAGAGAAACGCTAAATATAGGTGGATTTATATATGGAATTGTTTCCACTCCAGATGCAGAGGATATCTCCCACGATTCAGCAGTTATATCTCAAGATATAGATAATAATATTGGTGAGGGAAAGTTAATGGGGAGATTGAATGATGTTGCCGCTATAGTAGCAAGGTCTTCTAAAGCATTTGGATTTATTAAATATGAAAGTGCTGGAGATAAGTATGATTTAATTTATCATTTGGGAAGTGATAATACTATACGATATGTTACCGATTTTTATGGTATTGTATCTGGTGAATCAGCTTCTCTTGGTTCTACAAGTGCGATAGTTAGTATTGTAGAAAACGGTTTAAAAGTACATATAGGTACTGGTAATGGTTCAGGTAATGTATCAAAATGGGTGGGAAGGATATTACACGGTCAATTAGGGGGGGCTGCACCATCGGGAATAATAATACACAATAGTGAATTAATTAGTTATTGGCAATCAGGTAGTCCTATATATAGCGGTCATGTAGGTGTAATGTCTGTTACAGAAATGCAGGGTGTAGGATATTTTCAACCAGATACTACTTATATATATAATATTAGTTTTATTTATGATGGCGTCCAAGAAAGTTTATTGGGAACTATTAACGTGAATGATGATACTATAAGAAAAATCCCGGACGGGGAATCATCCACATTGATTGTTGTAATAAAATTAAAAAATGGTGCATTTTCAAATTCAAGAATAACAGGTATTAATTTGTATCGTCAAGAAATCACCGATGATTTTACTACACAATATAGATTAGTAAAAAATATAGATTGTATAGGATCAACTGGATGGACACTTTCTGGAGGAATAACTGGAGTCACTGGAAATATTTTAACGTCAAATGCTTTAATAACAGGGATGTCAAGTACTGTTGGTTTGATACCAGGTATGACCATAATTAAGACTGCTGGAACTGGAGCTTTAACTGGAATACCAACTATTATTAGTATAGATAGTGCAACACAGATAACGATGAGTGCTGTTGCTGCAATTTCGGGAACATTAACCGCAACTTTCGGTGCAGATAAACTTTATACAGTATGGGACGAGGGTGTTATTGGACAGACTTACGAAGAAAATACTTTTGGTATTGCCGAGACTTTATCTTCATCGGCTACGGTAAATTATTCGTTAGCTACTGTAATTAACAATAGATTAATAGCGGGAAGATGTTATCATAGCAAATTACCAGAAGCATCTTATATGTTGTTTAGGTCTAAACCTTACAGATATGATATGATAGATTGGAGCAAGGATTTTCTTTTATTGCCTACTATACCTACAGCATTGGCAAGTTTTAATAATAGATTATATGCTTTTGATGACAGAACAATATATGTAATTAATCCAGATAATTTTACTATCGAGGAGATAGTAACAGGCATCGGTTGTATAGGGAAGGATTCAGTAGCTGTAACCGATCAAGGTATGTTCTGGTGCGATAAAAATAATATTTATCAACATATAGGACAGTCAATAGTATCGACGAAGCAACAAATAAAACCAATAGGGAATCCTATTAAAACCAATAATATGAGTATGCCTACTGGATTAAGCGGACATACAAATTGGCAAAGTACAGTAAATCAAACTTTACAATTTATGCCGATAGTAATATATATGCCTTTACAAAATTCAATATTATTTATTAGTCATTACACTGATACTCTTTACTATCCACAAATATGGGTGTATCATATAAGCAGAGAAAGATGGGATAGATGGATAATGGGGTCATATGCTATTACAAGCAATGCAGGCGGTTTTACTGGACATAATGGATATGCTTATCTTTCTACCAGTATAAGATTAATAAAAATATCGGGAGATACTACACGAAAAACATTTTATTGGGTATCCAAAGTGTTACCAGCAGTAAGACATACGTTGAAGAAAATGTTTTATATTTTTAAGACAAGTTATGGAGGGACAGTGCCTACAATTAAATATGGATTAACTACAGTATTAACTGGACGGACTGCACCTACAACAACTACTTTAACATTAATTGGTGGTGTAGGCACTATCAAATTATATGGACAGACAATTCAATTTTATTTATCTGGCGGTGCTACTACAGAAGTTTATTCTATTAACTTAATTTATCGTGAAATGCTGGGTGACAGATGATAGATTTCAAGGATTTAGAAAGAGAAATATTAAAACTTAAAGGTGAGGTTAAGTCAATACAAAATATATTGAGACAAATGACTACGTCAAAAGAAAGAATAAAAGTAATTAAATATAAGTTGGACACATCTACAGGGACGGCAAATATTTCTACTATATCTACTGGCGAAATATTAGAAGAAATAACTGTAAAAATTGAAACTGCGTTTGATGGTTCTGCTCCGACATTAAGAATATGTGATGGGAGTGAAGACCTTATTTTGACTTGGGAGACTAATTTGAAAGAGACTTTTTTATATGCTAAGAGAATCAATAAACTTTATGCTGCTGGAAATATTTTTACGTTGGTATTGAATCAAAGCAATTCAACAGCAGGATTAGGATACGTTTATTTAACAATTGTGAATCCGAAATGAAAAAGATAATTTTTATAAT
>JBDRPR010000197.1:0-33259 GCA_043826845.1 Bacteroidota bacterium | reverse complement strand
ATATGAAAATAGATAAAATAGATATTAAATATTCATCATTGTACTCACTTGAAAATACTGAGGTTGTTAAAGAGACGGATATAACAAAAGCAACTGATTTGTATGAGTATGCTGTTAAGGAGTTTGAATGTCGGGCAAACTTACCGAATGTAAGTATAACTTTTACTAAAATTAATAGTGAAAATATAGAAAAAATAAATAAGCCTGAAAAACAAGATGCTGAAAAAGAAAAAATTAAGAATGAAGTGAATAGACTTTTAAATCTTTATTGGCAAATTGATAAAAAAAGTGCAGATAGTGTTTGTATTGAAGTTGATTACTATTCTGATGATAAAAAAGCATATGATAGAATATCATTTAATTATAAGGGGTACTCTGCTAAGTACAAAAGTGTTGATAAAGGAATAAAATTGGATGCTATAGATAGTTCAAAATTCTTTAGTTTATCTATAAACGAGATAACAAATTTTCAATATTTAAAATTCTTGGAAGATAAAGGAGATACTGCAGTTATAAATTATAAAAAATGGATTCATACTGAGTATCCAAATTGCAAAATCACCTTTGATTCATTAAATAACAAATTTATGCTTAAGGGATCTTTCGAAAATATTCCAGTTGTCCATGTAACATATTTAGGGGCTGAAGAATATGCAAAATCCAAGAATGCAAAATTACCAACTGAAAATGAATGGGAGTGGCTTGCATCAGACAAAGATGTCACTGGATGTAGGTTTAGCGGATCTCATAATCCTGATGAAGTTGCAGTTTATTACTCAAATTCAAATTTAAAAAACTTATTACCAAATAAAGTTGGAATCTTAAACAAGCCAAACAAACTTGGTTTAAATGATATGAGTGGCAATGTTGCTGAGTGGACTAGCAGTCCATCTCCATCTTCAAGTGGAAAAATGCGCATAAAAGGAGGGTCGTATTTATCTTGTGAAGATGACATTACTATTAAAAGTTACAGGGAAATGACAAAAGAGAGTAGTTCTTTAGATGTTGGATTTAGGATTTATAAACCTATAAAATAGAAATGAAAATATTATTAATCAAAATTTAAAATTGGAGGATTAAATTATGAACACAAAAAAACAATTGCCTTTATGTTTTACAATTATTACGTTTTTATTAACCTTTTCTGCCTTTTGTCAAAACATTCAAAGTGGACAACAGAATGTTTATAACACAAATAATCAAAAACCAGATTCAAATCAATTAACTAATGGGAGTAATTCAAATACAAATATTAATGCTATTCAATGTAATGATCCAACTCCAAATGATTTAAAAGATAATCAGGCAAATTGGATAGAATATCCAGTAAGTATTAAATTAAGTCATAATAATAAGGATTCATTAAGATTATTGATTAAAAAGGAAGTTATTAAATCTTTGTTTTTAGATGATGCTTCTGAAAATACAAAATTTCTTTATAATATATTAATTGATCATGCAGGAAGTTTAGTAAAAATGGAGGAATGGGATCCTTACATTAAGCCTAATAGCAATAAAACATTATATACTTTTGAAATATATTCAGCTAAAGCCAATAGAAGATTGTATGAATATATAAAAGAAAGAGTTGATTACTTGATAAATAATAACACTCTTGTTGGATATAATCCTATTAATGCTGGTACTACTAGTCTGATAATAAATAAATTTGAAGATGCAAGAAATTCATTTCTTGAGGAACTTATTAGTAGTCAATATCGAATTGCTCAGATTAAAGAATTACCATCAATGCAAGAGTGTAATCTTCCTGAAAAACCTGATACGTTTAATGTGTGCTATCATACAGATGTATATAAATCACCAGTTAAAAACGATTATCGGGATTTTTTACTATGTATGAAATACCATTCAGAAGAACAAGCTAGTTTAGGTTTTATTGTTGATAATATTTCTGCTCAAGAAGATCCAAATAAATTGAATAATTATGAAGTCAAGGTGACCTTAAAGGCTATGAATTTATATACTCAAACTTTAGTTTTTCAAAAAACCTATGATACTATTGTTACTGTTAATGATGCCATGTACGCTCGATCACAGGCTATTAAAGTAATTGAAAATAATACTCCTCATTTTATGAAAGAATTTACAGATAAGCTTTATCAAATTATTATTAATGGATGGGAAGTCAATTTGAAAATATGCAATGAATGTACCCAAAATAATGATATTTTTAATGAATTTAAAACGAATATTGAAAACTGTAAATATTTTATGCCAAAACAAACTGGAGTCTTTCGTAATCAAAATGGCGATGATATTGGAACGACAATTCCTTATAAAGTTTATGTTAAATCTCAATATGAGTTAATTAAAATTTTAAATTCACTTAAACCTGAAACAATGAATTGTAAATTTGAAGCTAATGGAGAAGATATATTTTTAAAACCAATGCAAAAATAACTACAATATGAAACTATATAATTTCAATTTAAATAATAAAATCGCCCTTCTTTTAGTAATCGGATTATTTAATATTAATTGGCTTCATTCTCAATATCTCGAACCGGTTGAATTAATAATATTTTCTGATTCACTTCAGATTGGCATTACTCCTGGTGTATCATTGGATAATAGTTCCGATATAGGTTTAGCATCTACGGTTCAAACTGGAATTATTGTGGGATTAAAAAGTGTTAAAAGAGGAAGAAAATGCACGAGTTCTCAGTTCTTGGCTAATATTAGCCCTCTAATGATTGGATGGAATTCAAAGGAAATTGGATATCCATTTAAAAAGTTATCAGTAGATAGCTTTAATTTGGCAAAAATGCCATTTGCAGAAGATGCTGTTTTTCATCTAGGTTATCGTTATATAATTAAAAAACAAGACAAAAGAACAAAGGATTTGTTCTTTTTTCAGTGTCCTTTTCTAGATTTGGATATAAACCCATATTATATTGAAATGGAAGATACAAATTATCGGTTTATTACTTTTAACGCAAATGTTGGCTATCAGGTTGGTCAACTTAAAGCTGGTTTGAGTTGGATTGATAATTTTCTTTGGGGTGGAGCATTACAAATACATTATATGGGGATTAATGAAGCTGATGAATTTCAAAATAGTTTTAAAACTGTTACAAAATCGAGCTATCTCGGAAAGAACTATTGGGGTTTAGGTGGAAAAATTACAATTCAGTATAAATATGTAAATGCATATATAGAAATAAGACAGTATTGGGGACTTGATAAAGAATTTGTAAACCAAAAGTATTCAAATCAACCCATATTATTGTTTGGTGTTTTCCCAAATATTCCGATTAAAGCAAAATATTATCAACCAAAAGTTTATACTGATTCAATGTATTGATTAAACAGATGAATTATCTGATAATCTATTGTCTTGAAAAACTACTACCAAATCCTCAACCTCCAAACCTCCTCGACCAAAAACGAGATAAAATCTTCTTTCCGAAAACTTGCCAAGCAATTGCATCCTGATATAAACAAGTCACCGGATGCTCACCGAAAGTTTATTGAAATTAATGAAGCATATGAGATATTGAGTGACAACAAGAAAAGAGCCGATTATGACAAGTTGTTCAGCTATGCTAATGAGGTAAAAAGTGAGAGGTACAATGATTTATTTAATACTGTAAATTCATGGTCAAGAGAAGCTGCACAAAGAGGAGAAAGCTATGCGAAAATGACTTATGCAGATTATGTTAAGAATGTGCTGGGCTATGTTGTTTTCAGCGTTTCTTATATTTTCAGGTTCTTTTTTTCGATTCTGTTGTTTCTGTTTTTCGGAGCATGGATTTATATTCTATTGGGGTGGCTGATCGGTGACAGGAACTTTTCTGTATATACAATTATCGGATTGATTGTTTTTATTATTCTATACTGGGGAATGGCTGGCACAACAATCGGATATATAATAAACATCAGAAGAAATTTCAGCAATTTTAATTTTGAACCGGAAATTGGCAATAAGAAAAGGAAATATACCAGTATTTTTATTACTGTTTCTTTAATAATAATTTCGGCATTTCATATTTCGCAAAATATTCATAGCGGTCAATCTGATGATTACGAAGAATATAAATCAATAAAAGCACATGATATCGGTGATGTTTATCTGGATTTCTGTCCGGATAACAGACATTTTGTTTCAGGCAGTGGTGATGGTTCAATTAAAATTTGGGATGCAGAAACTGGTGATTGCCTGAAAACCCTATATAATAGAGAATTTAATATTAATGTTGTGAAATACAGTAAAGATGGGCGTTTTGTAGCATGCGGAAAGGATTATTCTGCTATCAGCGGTCATATGTCAGGGAAATACGACTATAAAATAGATAATATTTCATCAGACTTTAATACAATTATTGTTTGGGATATGATAACAAATGAAATAGTCAGTTCATTTGGATTTGCTGGGTTAATGAAAGCAATTGATTTCAGTTTCGATAATAAAATGTTTGCAATTGGAATTGATTCCAGAATATATCTGTATTCGTTGCCTGACTTTATCCCAATAGATACAATTGGAATAAAATTTAATGACTTTGTTAAATCCCTAAAAGATTTAAGCAGTGAAGAAAAGCATGAAGCATCAACTAATTATAATAATAATTCATTTAATTGCCTTGAATTCAGTCCGGATAATAAATCAATTGCTACAGGTGGCAGTAATATAATTTTATGGGATTTGAAAACAAGGGAATGTAAAACATTAATTGGAGATCAGGCTTTGGTGCAATGCCTCGACTATAGTCCGGATGGCAAATATATTGTCACCGGTGGATGGGAAAAATCTTCCATAATTGTATGGGATGTCAATTCAGGCAAAAAAGTGAGTGAATATATTGACTGGGGTATCCCAATAATTACATTTAAATCTTTTAATTCAGTAAAATTCAGCAATGACGGGAAATATATATATACGGCTGCTGATGGAAATCCGAGTGTTCGTATCTTGGATTCCAAAACATGCAAACAGGTTTGTTCATTAAGAAAACATGAAGATGACAAAGTGACTTCTGTATGTATCAGTTTGAATGAAAAATATATAATCAGTTCAGATTATAGTGGAAATATTAAAATCTGGAAAAGAAAAAAATGAAATGTCTTTTTCTTTATATTTTATTAATTATTTTTACAAGCATTAAATCAATTATTAAATGAAATCAATAATTTATACCAGTGTGTTTTTTATTTTGCTGCAGGTTTTTACATCATGCGAAAACCCATCTTCTCTCCTGTCAGATAAAATCTCTGAAACTAAGGTTCAGGAATTCCTGAAAATCTATATTGACAAAGATACTTCAAACTATATGACTTCAGTAATTGAATCCAACAATCCTGAAGCGCCTGACGTTCTGGTGATGCAGTTCAGGTTTAAAATTATGCAATTGACTCAGGAGTATGACACAAAAGATTCAGTAAATCTGGTGAAGTTTGAAATTATAGAAAATCCTTATAAAGAAGAGGCTCAGTTTTCGATTGACTATGAAGGAAACCAAAACGGTCTTTATTCTGAGGATGGAAAGAAACTTGAATTTCCATTGCTTCTTAAGCCGTATCTCGCAGTTAACGGTATTCTGAAACACGGTCAGACAATTGATAAAGCCACGCTTGATTTTATTAAGTCAAAATTCTCTGATCTGAATAATATAAAATCCAATGAGGTTTTTCAGGCACTTCGTGAAAACGGACTTAATCTGTGTAATGATAAAGTATTGACAGAACAGATATTTCAGCTGAATTTTTATTCAGAAAGAGGGAATTTATTTACCAGAGATGTTTGGTATCCATATAACAACTATTGTCAGAAATAGATGCTGATTATTTTCGGAACCCGATATGTAAAAACTCCTGTCAGAAATGGCATGGTCGTAAAGGAATATTGTCAGAAATGCGATCATGAATCTCAAATGACAGAGCAAACAATACAGAATTTCGGGACATTATTTTTTATTCCTCTTTTTCAGAATGGTGATAAGGAATTTGTTTTGACATGCTCGGAGTGTAATACTTCATATAAATTAAATCAAAGACTTCATGAAAATAAAGCAGAGGAATCCAAAGTAATCAGGATGTATCCTAACAATACAAATATAAGTTATACCGATGGTCTGGTACTTTGTCTTAAATGTAAAAAACCATTTAATAAAATATATACTGATTGTCCTGTTTGCCATTTTGATAGTGCCGGAAGAGCAGAGTGTGCATTTTGTGGCAGCGAAATCGATCAGTTTGATTTTATCAGGAACAGAAACAGATGCCCACATTGCAATTCTGAAAAATTGAATCAGAATATTCCGGATAATGAACAAATTAAAGAAAAAAAGCAAATTTCAATAAATAAGGTTGCGATAAATGAAAAAACTAAAAATCCTGTCAGCAATATAATTTTTTTGCTTGCCGGACTGTTATTCATTGTCCTTACATTATTTTTAACCAATGGTTATGAATATTATTCATACTATCATCATTTTTTTATGGCAGTTGGAGTAATAATGTTTATTACCGGATTAATAAAACTTTTAAAAAAACACTGATATATATGAAAAAACTTACAATTACATTAGCAGCAATTTGTTTAATCTTTCAGGTGACTAATATCTGGTCTCAGGAAAATGAGTCAACAAAAAATTCTCTTAACCAGCCCATTGAAGAGAATAGTGAATTTGAAATAATTACTTTGAATGAGGAGTCAACTGATACTATCCCTGATTATGGCACGCCATTCCAGATAGTTGATGATATGCCTACTTTCCCCGGGGGAGAAGAGCAACTTTTTAAATTTATTTCTGAAAACATCCAATATCCAGATTCAGCAAAAGAAAACAATATTATGGGGACAGTTTATTTGTCTTTTGTAGTAACTAAAAACGGAAGTCTGGCAGATGTGAAAGCAATTAGAAGTATAGGTGGTGGGTGTGATGAAGAAGCTATCAGGGTTATTAAATCAATGCCAAGATGGAATCCTGGCAAACAAAACGGGCAAGCAGTTCCAGTTCAGTTTGTTATACCTATTAAATTTGCATTGCAATAACTAATTATTAATATTATCTTTCAAACGGATTTTGTTAGTAACATAAATATATCACTCATTTAAAATATTAATAATCATGAAAAATCTATTAACCTTTACACTGTCAGTTTTATTGATAACTATCAGCATTAGTGTTTTTTCCCAAACCTGGGACAAAAAAAGTATTGAAAAAAGAAAAACGGAAATACTATATGTTACTTGTAAAGGAGGAGATATTACACAGAATGATTTTACAGACCTGTTTGTAAAAGGATTGCTCGAATCGCTGGTTAATAATTGTAACGATTCTAAAGATGTTGAACACATAAACATGATAATTGACAATAGTCGTCGTTATTTTGATTCTATATGCGAACACTATAATGCTATTGCTGATTCAGTATATCAATCTCGCCTTATGAATATTAAGGCAGATAGCTTAGTAGTAGTTCCTAAGAAGACAGAACGTTAGTGATGATTATATTACTGATATAAAGGCAAAAAAACCGGAAGGTTTGACTCAACCTCAAAATGACTCATTATCGGAGCTTAGTAAAGGATTTTAAACCCCCGAATTATTTTACCCAATCTTTAATCGTACCGTAACCATCCCAAATCACTTCACCTGTTTCAGCATTAACACATTGAATTGCATCCCTGTTGCAATGCCCCACACACCAACCGCACCCGAAACAATATTCTCTTTTTAAATCCGGAATTTTGTGCGTTTTTTTATCTCCGGTCAGTGCACCATATGGGCATACAGTTACACAGATTCCGCACATATTACATTTAGTCTGGTCAAACTTTGGTACAACCGGTGTTAGTTCTGCCATAGGGTCTTCTCTTTTCCACTCTCTGAGATATTGAAAATCTTTAACAACACAACCCTTGAAATCATTTATCGATTTATATCCTTTTTTATCCATAAATTCGTTCAACCCATCAATACATTCTTTTAAAACACCAACACCTCTGGAATATATTGATGAGCATAATCCTGCAATTCCGCTGCCGGCCATCAAATATCTAACGCAATCATCATAGGTATATGATCCACCACCGCCAAGAACAGGGATTTTAACTGTTGCTGTAATTTCCATCACTTTAGCTAATGAAAATAATTGCCATGGCCTTCCTATCAATCCTCCCATTGATGAGGGGACACCAAAGAAGCTTCCTGTTTCATGGTCAATCCAGCAACCATAAAAAGCATTGTTTGCAGAAATGGCTGCAGCACCTGCTTTTTCAACTGCCAAAGCGACACCTGCCATATTCACACATTGTGGAGTCATTTTAAACATGATAGGGATTTTCACAGCATCAACACAGGCTTTAGTTACTTTGTAAGCAGTTTCTGGATCCATTGCCAAAGGAGCACCCACGTCTTTATGTGCATCCACAGCTCCAAATGTTGCATGAGGACCACCTGTATCAAGCTCTACCATTTTCACGCCGGCTGCTTCCATATCTTTCAGAAAAGGAATCCATGTTTCCGGATCAGCGCCAATACCCGAACAGGAACCTATATAGAGCATATCGAATTCCTCACAGGTTTTCAGACATTTTGGAAGTTCTTCGTTCAACCATTTTTCATAAGGCATATTATGAAACATCTGACTGCAAACCCATGCATCTTTAAGATCGTTTCCAAATCTCCTGAGCGAATAAAAATAAGGCCGGGGCCAGCGGTGGGGGCCGTCAATTTTATGTACGGTTTTTCCAATTATCCATCCAACGCCTTGTTCAGCACATCTTCTGAGCAGTCGCTCATGACCACCAAAGTCGCAGGAAGTAACCCCTATCGGATTTTTTATTTTCAATCCGCAAAATTCTGTTTGTAAATTTGCCATAAAGTTTATTATTTGTTATTGATATATTTTATTCAAGTCTCTATCGTTTGCATGTACATTAATAAAATTTGCATCAAGTATTTGTCTCATAATATTATACATTTTACAATTTTCATTTATAACCTATAGGTCTACGTTGCTTTTGTTCAATTAATATTTTGTCTTTTTCGAGCAGATAATTCAGCGCTTCATAAACATCGGAAAATTGCCTGTTGTACTTGTCTTCCAGTTTCTTTAATTTTTCTGTTAAATCTTTATGAGTAAGGGCATATTGTCGTACCATAACAAATGCACGCACGATTGAAATATTTACCTGCATGGCTTTAAAGCTGTTTAAAACACTTGCAAGCATAGCAACACCTTGTTTAGTAAAAGCAAAAGGATTGAATTTACTGTATTTACTCCTGCCTTTTTCTAAGGTCGCAAATTGCGTCCTTAGAGAATTATATTCATCTCTTGTAAGTTCAAACATAAAATCAGAAGGAAAGCGTTCAATATTACGCCTTACAGCTTCTTTTAATCTTTTTGTTTCAGTTTCATATAATTCAGCAAGATCAAAATCAAGCATTACTTTTTGCCCTCTTGCTTCATAAATCTTACTTTGTATTAATTGCAATTGCATCGCAAATAAATTTATAACTCTTATTAAACTACATCATTCTGCCTATAGTTATTGCAATACCGAATTTTTCAATTATTTCTTTTATTCTAATTATATCTTCTTTCTTTATTGGTTCATATAATTGAGATGGATTTGCTATTCCAAGATAATTATATTTATCGGCTCCTAAATTATGAAAAGGATTAATATCAATAAATTTTATTTTTAAAGAATTTGCAAATCTTGCTGTCTCTTCGATGTTTTTTTTGTCATCATTGAATCCTGGAATCAATGGTAATGATATTCTGATATTTGTTTTTGAAGAAATTTCAGCTGCATTTTCTAAAATATTTTTATTATTCACACCTGTTCCTGTAATGTGTTTTTCAGAATCCATGTGTTTGATATCATATAGAAACAAATCTGTGTATTTAATAATGTCTTTTACTATTTCTGAATTAGCGTAGCCTGAAGTATCTACCACTGTTGAAATTCCAGCATCTTTGCATTTTTTTAAAATCGAAAGAGAAAATTCAAATTGAAACAATGGCTCTCCTCCACTTAATGTCAAACCACCATCGCTACCATAAAAAGGTACATCTTTTACAATTTCTTTAAATAATTCATCTGCTGAAAACTCTTTCCCGACTATCTGAAAAGCACCATTGATGCATTCTTCAGCACAAAGCATACAATTGGTGCATTTACCTCTGTTTATTTTATTATTAACATCAGGATTAATAATTTTTTCAGGACACACGCTAATACAATTACCGAAATTTTTGCACCGTTTTGAAATAAAATAAAGTTGGGGATTTAATGCCTTTGATTCAGGATTCGAACACCATTTACAATCAAGCGGACAGCCTTTTAAAAAAACAGCAGTTCTGATACCCGGTCCATCATGAGTGGCGAAACGTTTAATTTCAGTAATAAAACCAGAATTACCCATATATTAACTTCGCCGGTATTTCTTTTGCCATCACATTAATTTCCGATTCACTTACTCCTTGTGCTAATAATGTTTTAATAAACATTTTCCATCCTGGCACAGGATTATTACCTGGTTGGCCTGCATCAGTAATCAAAACGAGTTGTTCAGGACCTTTTTCTTTAATAAGTTCTTTAATCAGAGCAAAAGAATAATCGAAGGCAATAATCCAGTCCTGCATCCCAGCCCAAGGCACACATGAACATTCAGCAAATTCGAGGTATCCGCCTAAGTCTATCATTTCTTTTGCTTCATCTGGATTTAAAATAGTCATTTCCTGAGTTACATGATCAAGCAGAATTTTCACATCCATGTTTTTTTTCTTCACATATTTTAAAACAGCAACTTTTTCTTCATTTGAAACATGACAAGTTGATAAAGCTACTCTTTCGCCTTTTGAGTTATTATTATACTGAGCAAGCAGATCAAGTATATCTATCATCTCCTTTGTGAGTTCGTCGGCTCCTGAGGTAACAGATATTCCGCCTTGGGCACCCATCGCCTGACGTTGATGTTTTGCATCAAGTGAAGGCAACCATATCTCTTTACATCTTCCATAATCAAGAGCTGTTTTAACAGCTTTCAGATTCATTCCACCAACAGACTCGTTCAGTGTAATTCCACCATAAACTTCTACTGGTGTAAAATCAATTCCGGCTTTGGCTTTTTCTTTTGCCATCCTTTCAAGAAAATCCTGTACAATAATAGCACAGTTATTCACCATTGTATTATGATCTTTGAAAACAAGAGCTTTCATCCCTGCTTCGCTTGCTTCGATGCATGTTTCAACTATTGTTGGTCTGCCGGCAAGCCAGCCTCCAAGTGGTGCACCATGAATATGGACATCAATAACACCTTTCAGAATTCTTTCCACCTTTTCAGGTTCAACGGGTGTACCCGGGTTAAAATAAATATATGGCCATGCAGGATGAGAACGTTTTTTCATTTCTTCTTCTGTGATGACTCTGCCATAAGGTCTTTTTGCCCATTCTTCGCTAGCTTTGCTCATAATTGATTCTCCTGATTTTATTGGTTTGACATAGGTTGTTTGTTGTTATTATTAATATTAACTATTTATTTCTGTTTACAAAATTCAATATTTACGAAATACTTTGTCCGAATCCCAGTAAATTACCTAATTTACGGTATGTCCAGGGATAGGGGGAATCAATCTGTAAAATTTTCTGCCAGTTATTTTTTATTTCATGAATATCATTTTTCTGCCACATTGCACTTAAAAATAATCCCATGTTATCAGCATATTTTCCTATTGCCTGTGCTCCAACAATTTTTCCGGATTTCAGAATCACCCTGAGATATTCATTATTTTCTTCTCTATCAATTACTTCAACGTCGTCCATGTTTTTAAAAGAACTCACAGTTTTCCCAAAGGATGACGAATGAGTTTTAAAAAAATGTGCTCTTGCAAAGGGATAAGCACCGACATAATTAAGATCTTTACCGGAAATATTCTGTGCAATAATCTCAGCTTGTTCTATAGCATTATGTTTTAACTGATAATTGCATTTTTCTCCTGAGAAAGCATCAAAAGCTTCAGCACAATCTCCGCAGGCAAAAATATCATTAATATTAGTTTCCATTTTGTTGTTTACAATAATTGCCCTTCCCACAGATATTCCAGCTGATTCAGCAAGAGATTTATCAGTTACTACACCTGTTGCAACTACAACCGTATCGCACGATATAGTGCGTTTATCAGTTGTGACACTCTTTACGGTATTAGTGCCATCAATACTGATTACCTTTTCACCTGTAAAAACATTTATCCCGTAATTATTAAGTGCTTTTTTAAGTATTTCAGCGGCTGGTTTGTCGAACATAGCAGGTATGATCCAACTAAGCAGTTCGATGATACTAACATTATATCCTTTTCTTTTCAGAGCTTCCGCAACCTCAATTCCAATTGCGCCGGAACCAATAACAACAGCTACTTTGCCATCAGATTCACTAAGTTTGTCAGCATGGTGTAGTTGTTTGCAGCTAAAAACACCTTTTATATCTATTCCTTCGATATTTGGAATAAAAAGTTTTCCGCCGTATGCAAGTATAAGTTTATCGTATTCGATCATGTCTCCTTTTTCAAGGATTATGGTTTTAGTTATGGAGTTAATTGAAACAGCGCCGTTGCCGGAAATCAGATTTATTTGATTTATTTTATAGTCGCTTATTTGTCTTTTAAAAATTGCATCTCTTGAAATTTCGCCTCCGATAAAATACGGCAAAGAACATGGATCGTATTCAGGAAATTTTTCATTAGATATAATAGTAATGTCGCATGGATAATTGAATTGCCTCAGAGAAAAAGCAATATAATTGCCGGCGATTCCGTTTCCAATAATAACAATTTTCATGGTTGAACTATTTTTTTGCCAACCATTTCATATAAATTTCTTTCCCTTTTTTCATGTCAGGTATAATTTCAGGAATATCTAATTCTGTAGCTTTTTGCGGAGTAATAAAACCATCCTCGTCCCATTCTTTAAGTGAATAATATTCCTGTTGTGCCCAGGCCCATTCTTTCCTGTCAAGCTTCAATCCTTTATGAGGACCGCCTGCAACAGGTTCGTCAAAGTACCTATTAATATGTATGTCGTCCTGAACTGCACTTCCGTCCCTTAGCCAATGTGCCCTTTCAATATTAATAATTCTTTCAGCAGATTTGAATATTTCTTCATCGGTAAAATCAAAACCTGTGGCAAGACGAAGTAATGGAGCATATGCCTCTTTCCATGTTCCAGCACCACCCCATGAACCTATTGCCTGACAACAACATCCAACAGCATCAGCGATACATTTATTTTTTTCAGACCAGTTGCATAGTTCAGGTTTGGTATCAATCTTGGTCATTTGCGAAGGAAAGTTATCCCAGAATTTTTTTGCTGTTTCTGGTTTTAAAACTTCATCAACCTGATATGAACGGCTTTTTGCACAGCCAGGAAATTCAAGACAGGAATAATTTTTAAGATGATCTGAACCTCTGGTGGAC
Organism: Bacteroidota bacterium; assembly: GCA_043826845.1. Lineage (GTDB taxonomy): Bacteria > Bacteroidota > Bacteroidia > Bacteroidales > CAYTAU01 > JBDRPR01. The sequence continues at coordinate 19,813 of JBDRPR010000197.1, read as the reverse complement.
ATTGCATATCCAAGACTGAATCCTAAAGCAATTCTAGGATCAACGCTGATATGCTCCAGTCCGCGGCAATGAGGAACAATATCCAATCCAACCCCTAACTTTTCAGCAACACGAATGTTTCCTTCCGCAAGAATATCTCCAAAGCCTTCACGTTTGGCTATCATATCAAGAACTTTAATTGAAGTATCAACATCGCCCCATTCAAGCCTTATTCCCCCTGTTTCCTTTTCAGTAATATAACCTTTCTCAAAAGCTTCCATTGTCCATGATAAAGCAGCTCCGGCAGAAACGCTGTCCATTCCAAGTTCGTTAACAATACCACACATAACTGTAACACCAGCTATGTCAACAGAATCAATTCTTGGTCCTAGGTTACAAAGACTTTCCATTTCAGGACCTCCGCAGTTGAATCCCGCATATTTACCTTCTTTGATATATGTATATCTTCCGCATCCTACCGGGCACGACCAACAGGCTTTTCTTCTAAAAAGAAATTCTTTAGCCCATTCCATACCACCATATAAAGTTTCAATATCTTTCATGTAGCCTGTGGAACAATTTTTATGTGCATTGATACCAATGGCATTACCTACGTCGAAAAGATCAAGCGATCCTTCTGCTCTCCTACGTATTGCCGAAGGAGATTCATGAATTTTATCGCGCAGTGTCCATGAAGCTTTCATAAACTCTTCAGGATGTGCTATTTTAATAGGATTTGTTCCTCTCACAGCAATGGCTTTCAAATTTTTTGAACCCATTACAGCTCCCATACCAGTTCTTCCGCCGGAAGCACTGAAAGAATTCATCACGCATGCAAACCGGACTAGTTTTTCTCCGGCAGGCCCAATCAGCGCTACGCGGATATCAGAATCTCCCAACTCTTCAAGAATTTTCATGGTAGCTTTTTTTGTTGCAATTCCCCATAAGTGGCTTGCATCACGAAATTCAATTTTACCATCGTCAACAAAAACATAAACAGGTTTTTCTGATTTACCTTTAACAATAATCTGGTCATAACCGGCATATTTCATCATAGGCCCCCAACCACCGCCCATGTTGGTATCACCGTGACCGTGAATATCAGTTCCCATATTTGAACATGTCATCGGTGATCGTGTGCTGATAGTTGTTCTTCCTGAAAGCGGAGCAAATGAACCCACCAAGGGCCCTGAGCCAAAACAAAGAGGATTTTGCGGATCGAAAGGATCCATACCTTGTTTTGTTTCATGATACACTACTTCTGAATTCATACCTCTGCCGCCTATCCATTTTTTATAATACTCTACAGATAATTTTTCTATCTCGTATGTCTTATTTGTCAGATTTATTCGCAGTCTTTGTCCTGTACAGCCATTCATAATTGTATCTCCTTACTATTTTATTTGTGGTTTATTTTTAAACATAATGGTTGTTGTTTTTTATATTTGGGTTTCGCTTTTCTCCAAGTCATCGAAGGCGAAATTGATTGGTTAAACATTAAAACTAAATCCAAAATCCTCTTCTTCAGTACCCGGAACTTTATAGTCTTTCATCAGGTTTTTTGCCCATTCTCTTCCTCGTGCTTTAGCGGCATCACTGGCTCTTATATAATTTAACGCTTTTTGCATAGTACATGCTTTTACGCACCAGGGACCAAGTTCATCATCATTACAAAGATCACAACTCATGGTTTTTCCTGTAACAGGATTCATAACTGATGCTCCGAAAGGACATGCGTGAATACACGCTTTACATCCAATGCACTTTTGATCATCAGTGACCATGGCACCGCTTTCGAGCCTCATTCGTGCATTTACAGGGCATATTTTAACGCAAATCGGATCTTCGCATGCCTGACACATCACCGGAATAAACGTGTTTACATCCCGGAATTCATGTACCCTGATTCGCGAATAGTTTGTTCCGCATACATTAAAATGTCTAATAGAACAAGCCATTTCGCAACTATGGCAACCTGTACATTTGTCGGGATCAATGACAATTAATTTTGCTTGTGAATTTTGTTGCATATAGATTTTTTCTAAAAAATTTAAAGTATCAAATATACAAAAATAATAACAAATTATTCTTTCTTAAAAAATGTGTTTATTCATCGAACTGAGTTCTTTCAATAATTTGTCTTTGAACATCTGGTCCAAGGTCAATGAAGCGGGCTGTGAAACCAGCGACCCTGACCATGAGGTCTGAATATTTTTCAGGATTTTTCTGTGCATCAGAAAGCATCTTGCTATCGACAATGTTGTATTGCACCTGATAACCTCCCATTTTGAAATAGGTTTCATTCAACTTAATGAACTTATCAGCACCGGCTTTTCCTTCAATAGCAACAGGATTGAATTTAATATTGAATAAAGTTGACTGAAGTTCTTTCGCATTTATTTTTACTGCAGATTTTATAAGGCTGGTAGGTCCACAGGTGTCAGTTCCCGGAAAAGCAGATATTGCGCCATCTCCAACATACTCGCCGGCAGAACGTCCATCAGGTGAAGCACCACATGCTTTCCCATGAAGAACCTGAGTGGTAACTGAAAGTGTGCTGGGTTGCCATGATTCACCTACCCAGTTTTTAGTACTTTGTGCTACCTCTGACCAATTGATATAAAGATCCGCAAGAATATTATCTACATAATCGTTGTCATTTCCATATTTTGGAGCATCAAGTAAACTTTTTCTGAGTTTTTCATGACCAACGAAATTATCTTTAATTGCAGCCCTAATATCTTTTATTGTAAGGGTTTTTTCATCAAAGACATTTTTCTTAATAGCTGCAAGACTGTTAGCCACGTTCACCATTCCGCATGAAATCACATATGCAGAATCGCTGTATCTACACCCACCTTTATAAGAATCTATTCCTTTTTCAATACAGTCTTCAAGCAAAGAAGTCATAAAAGGATGTACAAGGCCCATATCGTTATGGACAATCATAATAGAATTCCAGTATTCTTCTTCTTTTTTAATTATATATGCGGTTGCTTTTTTAAATTCGTTTAATATCTCATTATAAGTTGCTTTTTCAATATCAACACTACAATTAATAAGTTTATCTCCTGTAACTGGATTAATTCCATTGTTCATCACCAACTCAAAAATCTTTAGGTTGTTCGTATGAGGAACAGCATACATAGGCATACGTTTTCCACATATCTGCATATCAACACAACCACATGGAGCCCAGTCACGGGCATCTTCAACAGACGCTTTGGTGTTTTTTATAAATCGTTCTATTGCAATTTCATCATTAAATAATGCAGGATATCCTGACCCTGCTTTTATGCAATCAACAACTTTATGTTTGAATTCTTCATTCATATTTTCAGTCCAGCGAACTGAGATGGTGGGTTGCCAGGTCTTGACGTTTATTCCTGATTGCAGAACTAGTTCTGAAAGCTCGTTGTTACAGGCATTTCCGTATTTATCAACACCACCTAAAGTTAAATTCTGATAAACACTTCCGCCAAGATAGGCCTCGGTAAATGTGGCGTGAGCCCGTGTAATCTCTGCACATTTTATGCGCATCAATTCCAATAATTCCAATGCATTATTATTGGTTAACTTGCCTGAAGAAATATCATTTTTGAAAGGCCGGTACATGTACTGATCAAACCTTCCTGGCGAAATCCCGCGTCCGTTCAGTTCAATAAAAAGACATACATGCACAAACCAGAACGATTGCATTGCTTCGCGAAAAGTATCAGCAGATTTACGTGGGACTTTTCTGCAAATCCGTGCTATTTCTAATAATTCATCTCTGCGTTTTTTATCAGCACAATCAACAGCAAGACGTTCTGCTTCTTTTGCATGATTTTCTGCAAAATTTATCACTCCTTCAAGCGCAAGTTTTATCCCGCAATAAAAATAATACTTGTCGGTTTTTTCTTTTGAACTATTATTTAAGAGTCCGGAAAGTTTTTTGTCAACAGATGATATCAAGCCATCTACACCTTCATCAATTATTTTTTGATAATCAACAATCACCCTTCCTTCCGGCACATCGAACATGAACCGCAGAAATACTAGTTGTTGCATCCATTTTTCTACAAGGGTGAAATCACTTTTTGTTTCTCTGAGAACTTTTTCAGAAAGTATTCTCCAATTTGTTTTTTCCCAGCACTTTGCAACCTCAAGTATTTGTTCTTTATCAGAAGGTTTGATTAAATATATGCCAAGTCTGTCATCTTTTTTCTTCTGAAGTGTTCCTTCAATGTAGCGTTCTTCTTCACGGTTTATTTTTTTAAATCCATCGAGCATCCATGCTTCATATTCAGGATATACTTGTGTTCCCTTGAAATATCGTGAAATATTACCAACTAATAATTCATCTTCCCAAATTTTTGCAGTAAGATTAGAAAAAACATGTTTTAATGCTCCACCGGCTTTCAGATAATTATCATCATCCGAATGTTTCCTGATATAATCGGTATATAAAACTGCCCGTTCCGAATCGATGTAAGGTTCATGTTTCAGTAATTCGGAATATCTTTTTTCAACCCGAAAGGTGGATGGGACGCCTTTAATTTCTCTTTCTTTTATGGTCTCGTTATTATTCATTTTTGCTATGGAAATATTTTTAATGATTTTTATTGAACTTTTTTAATCTGTCCTCCAGTTCTTCAAACATATTTCGTTGGATAAGTGACACACATGCACGCAAACCTTCAGTTCTTTCGCTTCCGGTAATTGAAAGAGATATGGCGCTTATTCCATAATCTAATAATTCAAGGAGCAAATCCTCGCCTGAAAGCCCTGGATATGAAATCGTAAAATAAAAACCATCCCCAATCGGCTGATCAATGTCTTTATCATAAACAATATTAAATCCGTTATTAATTAACATTTTTTTCAGAATTTTTGCTCTTTCACCATATTCGCTGATAGCTTCAACAAAATTGTAGGTGCCGTCATTAACAGCTTTCAGCATGGCGGCAATGCCGTATTGAGCAGAATGTGATGCACCTGCGGTCGTTGTATATACCGTTCCGTGAACAATGCTATGCCCAAAATCGGGATATGAGTAGAAACGTGTGAGATCAGGATAACTGGATTCGAATAATTTATCTGAAATTACCATCATAGCAATACGTTGTCCAGCATAGCTGAATGATTTGGATGCAGAAATGAGCAGCACATAATTATCCATAAATTTCGCAATAGAAGGTTGATATGGTGGCTGACCTGGTACCGAAAGATCTTTACGGAAATCCATAGCAAAATAAGCTAAATCTTCAGCAATAATAACATCATACTTCACTGCAAGTTCAGCTATTATAGCGAGTTCTTCGTCATTAAAACAAATCCATGAAGGATTGTTCGGATTGGAATATAAAATTACAGAAATATTTCTTTTTTCAAGAATCGATTCTAATTTATCTCTCAGTTTTTCGCCACGGAAATTATATACATCAAAAGCTGTCTGTTTTAAACCAATCATTTTAACAAGTTGTTTATGTACAGGAAATCCCGGATCAATAAACAGAACAGTATCCTTTTTTACATCCCGTCTTCCTGCCACCATCAATGTAGCATATGCCGCATTGATACTGCCGGCCGTTGGAATACAAGAGCGAGGTGTTACATCAACATTAAGAAAGTTTTTTACAAATCGTGAAACTTCTGTTTTCAATGCAGGTAAACCGTCAAGATCGGGATATAGGGATGCTACGCCTGCATCCAATGCAGCTTTTTCTGCTTCAATAGCAATCCTTGGAGCAGGGAGTCCGGGAACACCCATTTCCATTCTGATAAATAGTGTATCACTTAATTTTTCTATCCTGTTGATCAGCCACTTCAATTCTCTGATCGAAGCACGACCTACATCTTTCAAGCCACTTTCTTTAATTGCCTGTTCGACAAACTCTTTTTTAATTGGCGTTTCCATAATTTTTTACTTTTCAAATATTATATTTATGAAAAAAAATTTATAATTAATTCTGTTTTCTGCCTGCCTCAAATGACAATTTGTTAGTTGCTTTTATAAAATCATTCGGTGAAATTGCCATCAATGCGTTAAGCCATACTTTTTCCGGAATACTGTTGAACGGAACAATTGTTGATAACAAGCCAAGCACAACCACATTCGCTGTTTTCCCGTTTACATCACCAAGTCCGTAAGCAATTTTGTTTGCATCAATTTTGATCAGACTATATTCTTTTAACGCATCGAAAATATTATTTGTATCGGGATAATCTTCCCTTTTTATCGCTACTGGTAATACCGAAAAATTATTGAACAGTATAGTCCCGTCTGGTTTTAAAAGTTCGAGGAATCCCGGGCGAAGTACTTCGCTAACTTCCATTACAATTAATACATCTGCTGAACCTGGTGCCAATACCGGAGAATAAACAGTACCGCAACTGAATGTTGAAATGACAGGTCCGCCAAGTTGAGCCATTCCATGAGTATCGCCCTTTACAATATTTGATTCTGCGTACGGTGTTCTTAAAACAACTTCTGAAAGAACTTTACCAAAGAATAAATTTCCTTGTCCGCCAATACCCCTTATTGCTAATCTTAGTGATTCAGGCAACTTTTCTTTTTCCGTAACCGGAATTTCTATTTCTCCGACTTTTTCAAATGTAGGTGGACTTATTTTTTCAGTAGCATTCTCGTCATAGATTATTGCATCAAAAGGGCAACGCTGCATACACACTGGAGTACTTCCACCGCAAAATGTACAAAGATTTGTAAAGTTTGGTTTTTTTTCGGCATCAAATTCAATCCCAGGACAAACATTGCAGCGCATACATCTTTTACAAAGATCATAATTACGGGAAATTTTTCGGATTTTCTTTATATTTTCAACCTCCTGAATGCACTGACCTTCCAGAATCATTGTTGTAAATATTCCTTTTTCAGCCTCTTCCAAAGATTCAACAAGAGCATTTTCAACTTCTTTTAAGTTATATGAATCCACAACTACCATTCTTCCACCTTCTGCTTCAACAGCACGTTTTAGATTAAAAATATTGGGAATACCAGCCAGGTTCACTTTACTGGTTGGAGCAGGTTGTCCACCTGTCATCGCAGTAATTGAATTGTCAAGAATCACTTTGATACCAGGAGTATGCCTGAAAATGGCATTTCTTGTCGAATCAAGACCTGTATGGCATTCGCATGAATCACCAATAATACTAATGGTTTTAGAAGCATATTCCGGCCTTGATAATACAAAACCCTGTCGCAGGGAATCAGAAGCGCCCATACAACAAACGGTATCTAAAGAGTTAAGGAAGAATAAAAGTGTCGAGCATCCAATGTCTCCAAATGCTGCATAAATTTTCTTCTTCTTTTTTAATTTATCTACAGATAATGCAAATGCTCTGTAAGGACATCCGGGGCAAATAGATGGAGGTCTGGTGACAGATTTAATATTAATTTCCTGTTTTTTTACTTTATAATTTACATCAATATGTTTTGATAATTGTTCGATGATCATTTCCGGTGTCCAGTCAGTAATAATGCTGTTTTCTACTTTGCCAATAACAGGGATAGATAAAAGCCGGATTTGATTTTCGAGATATCGATCTCCATCTTCAATAACGAATATTTTTCCTTTAATGCCTGTAGCAAATTTTATAATTCTATCTTTTGGTAATGGGTAAGTCATTCCAAGAGAAAGTATAGAAGGTTTTTTCTTAATGTTTTTTAATGCCTCCCTTGCAATAATATCACTTTCTCCACAAAGGATAATGCCCCAGTCTTCACTTCCTTCTTCTTCGGAAATAAGATGTGAATCTTCGAGCCATTCACTAATTTGAGGAATACGTTCCTGTGTTGCTTTATTATAATTCTGACGGGCAATTCCCGGCATCAACATCCATGCATGAAGTTTTTCAGGGAGTGGGCGTCGTTCAATTTTTCTGGGTTCTTTTGTAATTACAAGACCTTCTGAATGTGCTAAAATTCCTGAAGCTAGAATGACTACCGGAGTTTTGAATTGTCTGCTTATATCGGCAGCAATCCATGCTGTTTCGTACATTTCCTGATGATTTCTTGGTTCAATTACAGGTATTCGTGAAGAACTGAAAAAATATCTTGAATCAATAACATGCTGAGTACTTGAGGGAATATAGTCTGTTGCTGCATAAATAACCAATGCTCCTGCGTCTGCTGTGTAAAAAGCAGAAGTAGTAATAGGATCGCCTGCCTGGAAAACGCCGGGAATCTTCATTGTAACCACTGTATCAGAACCTGCAATAGAATGTCCAATTGCAACACCCACAGCAACAGCTTCATTAACTGACCAGCCAACTGTAATTTTATCCTGAACATATTTTAAAGATTTATCAATTACCTCAGTACTAGGCGTTCCAGGATATCCATCGGCAGCATGGTAACCTGCATGAATAACTCCAAGTGCAAAAGCCTCGTTGCCCTGTAAAATATATTTACTACCTGGTATTGATTCTACAATCTCATTAAAACGTGCCATAGTAATATTGTTTGTGGTTTAACTTATTTTATTTTTCAATACGTATCCTTGCATCCACGGCAACAACTTTATCTTTCTTCCCTAACAAAGGATTCAAATCCATTTCAAATATTTCGGGAGCAACTGTAACAAGTGCAGATAAACGAAAAACAATATCAGTAAATATTTCTTCGTTTACACCTTCCTTTCCTCTGGCTCCTTTAATGATACCATAACTTTTTAAGGAACGTATCATCTTTAAAGCTTCATCCTTTGTGAGCGGAGCAAGGCCTGAATTCACATCTTTCAGAACTTCTATAAATATCCCGCCTAACCCACAAAGTACCATATGTCCAAATTTTTCATCTTTTTTTGCACCAGCAAATAATTCAATACCGGAAAGCATTGGCTGAATAAGGATTGCAGTTGTATCTTTTATTTTAATCATCCTATCGAATTCATTTCCAACTGTAGAAGCGTCTTTAACATCAAGAACAACTCCTCCAACATCTGATTTATGAACAGGCCCAACCACTTTCATTACAACAGGGTATCCTAATTTTTCTGCAACTTTCAATGCATCGTCCTTTGTATTAACAACAGCCTCTCCTGCCCTTGGTATCCCTGCTGAATCAAGCAATATCTGAACAGCATCAGGCGACAGATATCCATTCTGAGAATTGTTTATCACACTACGAATCCTGTCTGTATCTATTTCTGGTAATTCAATTTTTTCAGGAGCAGGTTTTGATGTATAAAATATTTTTGTCAAAGCATTACCTAACGAACCTTCTTCAGGAAAGTTTATTCTTCCTTTTGAAAGAAAATCTGCAATTTCTTTTTCAGCATTAATAATTGATGGCAATACAGGGAAAACAGGTTTTCTACAGGTTTTCATTTTTTCGTCAAGTAGTCTGTAAACATCATAAACATCAAATAATCCAGGACTTCCAAATATCACTATCATCGCATTGATGTTATCAAAATCCTTTTCACATGAATCAATGATCTTTCCTAATTGCTCTGCAGTTCCGGTAGCAAGAAAATCTATAGGATTTGCTACAGAAGATCCGGGAAATAAATTTTCAAGAAGTTCTTTTGCTTTTGGTCCTTCGATGTGAGGGACATCAAGTCCGCCGTTCGACAAAGCATCGGTAAGCATAACTGCTGGTCCGCCTGCATGAGTAATAATTGCAATATTTTTTCCTTTAAGTTCTTTATGCATAAATACCGAAGCCACAGTTGTAAGTTCGTCTCTTGTGTAACATCTTACAATTCCTGCTTTACGGAATAAAGCGTCAACTGCCACATCGGGGGAGGCCAGTGCTCCTGTGTGCGATGAAGCAGCACGGCTACCGGCTTCTGATGAGCCGGACTTTATTGCTGCAATTCGGCAACCTTTGCGAATCAATGAAGAAGCATGTTTTAAAAGCATGACAGGGTCTTTTACATTTTCCACATACAGTAATTTTACTTTTGAACTGCGGGCAGGATCAAAGCTCTCATCCATGTATTTCAAGACTTCCTCAACTCCCATTTGTGCCGAATTTCCAACAGAATAAACACTTGAAAATGTCAAACCCTTGGGAATACCTGATTCCATAATAAATACAGCAGTAGCACCTGAACCGGAAATAAAATCACATCCCATCGGATCAAGTTTAGGTATAGGTGTGGTAAAAATACCGCTATAATTGGGATTCAGGAAACCTATACAATTAGGGCCAATCAAGGAACCATTGACAGAATTAATAATCTCAACAATTTGCTTTTCTATTTTAGCACCTTCTTCATTTTCTTCGCTAAAACCGGCTGACAAAATGATGAAAGCTTTTGTTCCTTTTTGTTTTACAAGAACCTCAACGGTTTCTATACAATATTTTGCTGCGATTGCCAATATCGCGAGATCAACTTCAGGTAGTTCACGGATATCTGCAAATGCTTTTAATCCTTGCACTTCGGGTTCTTTCGGATTAACTACATATAGGTTCCCCTTAAAGTGGCCATCTTTCAAATTGAACAGGACTTTGCCACCCGGTTTGGAAACCGTGTTGGATCCCCCAATTACAACAATGCTTTTTGGATTAATAAGTTGTTCGGTAACCATAATATTAAAAATTAAAAGTTAAAAATTAAAAACTTTTGTATATGCCATCACTGATATTAAACAAATTGAATTTTGTTTAGTAAATCCACTATCTTAATTATATACAGTTCTGCGAATAGCAGATATATAATTAACAAATTTTAATTATTTAAAAATAAGAATAATAATGAATTGACTGTAAGGATCAAAAACCGTCTCTGTTTTTGAGATTGCGATATAATTGCTTTATGTGAATCTGGTAGATCATTGTAATATGCAAATATATAAAATCTGAGCTTTTATACGCTGAGAATTTTTAAAAGTTACAAAAAAAATAAATTTTTTATTTAGTGATAAAACTTAACAGAATAGGTAAAAATAATGCAATGAAAAAAAAATTAATGCTTATTGAGTGTATGTATGCACACTGTTTTGTGCAACAGCCAGATAGTTTATTCCCAGCCAGCAAATAAGTAAAAATATCATGGCAAATGTCAGAATCCACAACGGCAGTTTAGTCATTGTGCTATATCTGTATCTGGTATGGATATAGATGAGATAAACCAGCCAGGTAATAAAAGCCCATGTTTCTTTAGGATCCCAAGTCCAGTAATGCCCCCATGCCTGTTTTGCCCATAATGCTCCAAACAATAAACCAAATGTTAAAAAAGCAAAACCCATGTAAACCAGATTATCTGCATAGTTCAAACTGCTACCGACATCTTTGTTGCGAAACAAAAGTAAAAAAAGATCCCTGGTTGCAATAATCGCTGAAACACTTAAAAGTGCATAAGCGAACATATATACAATAACATGAGGAATAAACCACGGACTTTGTAAAGCCGGCATTAAAGTCTGATCAAATGTGTCAGGTTTAAAGTAATTAATAAGCAAAAAGACAATTGACAGAAATAAACTATAAACAAGCAACCACTTTATTTTCCAGCGGTAGTATAGTAATAATCCCAGAAAGGCAAGAAAAAATGCATACCATAATCGTGTTTCAGCCAGAGTACGAAAAGGTGGCCTGTCAAGATTTGTCCAGAGATTGCTTATGAATACAATTAATGTTATTACTCCTGCAGCTACAAATATATCAGAAAAAAACTTAAAAGTTCTTTTTCCGGAATACAAAAGAATACTCCCCAATATCCAGAGAACAATAATTACACAAACATATATTTGATAAAATTGCCAGTTCATTATGCTTTGGTTTTAAGAATTCTTCCTGTCCATAGTAAATATATTGATCCCAGTAACATCATAAAAATACCAACATAAACAACCGGAAGCCATGGATCACGAATTACTTCAAAAACACTTTTTTGTGACCACCTGCCCATTTCATTGTCAAAACCATACTGATATATCGTCCAGCCTTTAAATTTACAAGGCTTATTGACTTCAATAAGCACTTCAGACAACTTTGTCTCCTTATCGTATACATTTACTAAAGAGCTGTATTTTTTAGGTTTTGGACTGATCATTACAAGAACATAGTCGTCATTTATTTCAAGATGTTTTTCCGGGAACATATAGTTTCTGCAACTTATCCAACCTTCAGTTGAAATTTGTACTCCTGAAATTTTTACATAAGCAGCATGAGTCGAGCCGAACTGATCAGAGCTTTTGTATGATCGGTCAGAATATACAGAATTAGGCTGATAATCTATAATTTCGTATGAAAAACATGCAAATGTTCCCTTGTTACCTTTGCGTATATCTATTGGGTAGTCACCTTTTTCAATGACCGGAAATCCGGTTTTTTTACTATAAAATATCAATTCGGGAGAATATTCTTCTATTGAAAAATTTATTAATTCGACTGTAAATGGCAACTGATATGATTGTTTGTCTTTGATTGCCAGATTATTTTCATCATTTTTATTTACTAATAACTGAACCTTAACCATATCTCCAGAACCCAGCGAACCTGCAATCAGAATAATAAATAAACCGAAATGATTTAAGAAAAATGCAAGGTTTTTAATTGATATTTTTCCGGAAATTCTTTTTAGAATTGTATATCCTAAAACAGTCAATAAAAAAATTGATAGAATAATAAAAGCTCTGCTGGTTTGCATATGATTAAAACCAATATCTGATAGAAATCCTGAGGTTTTGGTCTGAGGAATAAAACCCATTAACAGAACAAGTAAAGTATAAAAACTAATTGATGCGACTGCAGCCGGTACTGATGCCAACCAGTCAATAATCTGATTTTTGGCAAACAAATAAGTCAATATCAAAGATGTAAAATATACTCCGATTATTATAATATTTGCCGGATATTCAGACAATAACATGTTTTTTAACGGAATAAAAAACTCCAGAAATATTCCAATAATCAAAAGAAAAAACACAACAACAAAACTTTCCCTGAATGACCAAGGGAATTCCCACATCCTTCGTTTTGCTATATTATCACTCATTTTTAACTTTATTGAATGTATCAACTTACTTCTGCAAATATATAATTTTATTCACCATCCTTTTATTGTACGCAATATGTCTGACTCAAAAATAGGCAATGGATAGAAACATATATTTCATAGTTTTACGAAATATATGTTTAGTTATTTAAGCTGCTCCAGATCAGGTGAAAATAATCTGAGTACCTTCGCCTCCACACATTCCGTAAAAATCACCAATAGTCAGGACATCACTAACATGTTCGCTCAGGTCTTCTTTTTTCAATTTGAACATATCCATTGCTAATTTACAGGCATATATTTCACCACCTCCGGCGGTAATCATTTCCAGGAATTCATCAACTGGCGGGATATCGAGTTTTGCCATCTGGCTTTTCATCATTGCAGACACACCCATTTCAACGAAAGGGAGAGCCCCAAGCAATGTCGGGAATGGTACATTCCCGGGCATTCTCATAGCAGGATTTCCAACTGTTCCAGTTTTCAGTTTTTTCATTTGCTTTTTTGTAATTGCATCAAGACCAAAAAATGTAAAAAACAATTTTGCCTCAATACCTTCCATTACTGCACCATTTGTCATCACCAGGGAGGCATATACATCCTCGATTGCTCCTTTAGCGCATATGATACAAACCTTTTTCAAGGGAAATTCTTTCTTGTCATTCATAAAATTTATTTTTAATAGTTAAATACAACTTGTTGGTTTTGCAACTCCGGCAATTTTTGTGGCTTTTTTCAATGGAGCTCCCGGAAATAGTTGATAAAACTCTTTGATATCCACTATACCTGATTTACCAATTGCCCTGATAGTCAGCCCGATTCCGGATGCTGTTTTTTCTCTGATATAGTTCAAAACGTCTATGTGTTTTTGGGTTAGTACCAGACCATCTTCTGCAGCTATTGATTTTGCTACTTCAATGTCCCATTGATCATGGTTGATGAGGTATCCCTCTTCGTTCAGATCGATCATCTTTCCTGCATATTCTTTTTGTGCCATAATATTTAGTTTTTTAATTATTTGTTATTTTAATTTCTAATTTCTTTATGTAATTCCTGAACCAGCCTTAGAGAATATGAAATAGTCTTTCTTACTTCAGGCTTTTTCAATTCTCTGTACAAACCAAACAGTGACTTATTATCCAGTTTATCATCCATTTTCAGTGTTGTTGCCACATTTATCATTTTACTGAACGAATCAATTATTTCAGGTTGTGATAATTGCACAAGTACATTCAGCATCTTGTCCAGATTGGCAGTAAGGTTTTTAATGATGCTGAAATACCCTTTTTTTTCAAATTCTTCTATTTTTGCAATAAGGTCAAAACTTATTTCTCTTACTACAGGCCCCATGTCTTTTAAAAAATCGTTCAGACTTTCAAACATACCAACCGCCATATTTATATTTCCCACATTCTTAATAAGTCTAATGATCAACATTTTAAATTCTTCAGTGTCAAGTTCTACGTTTTTGTTATCAAGCTCATCAACAGTTGCTTTGAATATATCATTTCCGACAATTGAAAAATCTTTTACTAGGTCTTCGATTTCCTGTGTTTTGAGACGCTGTTGATCCACATATTGCAGTAAAAGGTCAAGTTTTGAGTTGACCTCCTGTATCTGATTATTTATTTCCTGTTCAGCCATTTTTTCTAATTTTTATTGTTTTTTACCAGCCATTGACATTTGTGATGATATTGGCATTTCTTTTCCTTTTAAAAGAACATGCCAGTAAATCCAACGGAATATCATTTTTCCGTAATGATTCATTCTGGTCACTTTCAAAAGTCCGAAAGGACCTACTCCAGGCAACGGAAAAGTTCCAGGCAGAGGTTCTGTTTCATAGTTAAAGTCAATTAGAGTTCCCATTCCGTGACCGGTAACTATATAACAATTGGCATGTCCATCAAAACTTGCAGTCATTGGCCTGCCTTCTATTGCACACATCAGGTTTTCGGTCAGGATTTCGCCGGCAAAATGTGCAACTGATCCAGCTTTGGAAGTTGGGATATTGCTTGCATCACCAAGAACAAAAATATTTTCATAACCTTCAGCTAGCATAGTATGTTTATCTGTTGGTATAAAATTCAGATCATCGCCCATACTGCTTCTTTCAATCATATCGTCTCCTTTGTTTGTTGGAACAGAAACGAGCAGATCAAAAGGCACTTCAACCCCACCGTAATCCACTATTTTTTTCTCAGCATTATCGACACTTGCAATACTAAAATCAGGTATTATTTTTATGTTCTTTTCCTCAAGCAAATTGCTTAGAAGTTTTGTTGCTTTTGGTTTTGTGAAAGCTCCGGAAAGAGGCGTCACAAGGGTAATATCGACTTTATCACGCATTCCTCTTTCAGTAAAAAAAGCATCAGCCAGAAATACAAACTCAAGAGGAGCTACAGGGCATTTATAAGGAACTTCTGAAATATTTACAACCAATCTACCGCCTTTCCACGTTTTAAGATAATCAGCCAATGCTACAGCTCCATCTATTGTATAAAAATCAA
Source organism: Bacteroidota bacterium (assembly GCA_043826845.1). Classification (GTDB taxonomy): domain Bacteria; phylum Bacteroidota; class Bacteroidia; order Bacteroidales; family CAYTAU01; genus JBDRPR01. Next base: position 4,377 of record JBDRPR010000197.1, on the reverse strand, counting down.
AAATTTCTTTATACCATAATTCTCCTTTCAATCCTTCGGTTTCTTCAGGAGCTGTTCGTGCACCTGTTGCAATTATCAGAAAGTCATAGTTTAAAACCTGTGATCCTTGATCCAGATATACTTTATTCTCATCAGGAGCTACCCTGTCAATCTGTGAATAAATTACATTAACTCCAACAGGGAAGAAATCACTTTTTGGTTTTACAACATCTTCTTTTTTATATATCCCAAAAGGAATAAACAGGAATCCTGGTTGATAATAATGAGTTTTTATCTGATCAACAATGGTTATGTCCCATACTTCTTTTTCCAGTTCTTTTCTGAGTTTGTTGGCCATCATTGTGCCGGCAGTGCCTGCGCCTAGTATTACTATTTTTTTCATTATATTAATAATTTTAATAATTTTATGCTTCTAAAACTTGTTGATTATTATTGAACAAAGTTAGACCCGAATTATTGATCTGATTTAAAATTTGATATGATAAGTATCAGTTTATGATATATATCATAAATTAAAAAAAATGAGCGAATCGAAAATATCATGTAATTGTGAAGAGTGTGGTTTCAGGACAGTAGTTTTTGATAATCTGTCTTCTGATGAAGTTAATCAGATTTGCAGTACAAAAACTGAAAAATCATTTAAAAAGGGAGACGTAATTGTTGAAGAAGGTCATGAAATTAAAGAATTTATGTATCTGAAAAGTGGTCTGATAAAAATTTTCAGGAAAGGAGATAATGGAAGAGACCAGATAATACATATAGCTACACCATTCGAGTTCGTGAGTCTTTTGTCTGTTTTTTCAGAAACACATTACAATTATTCAATATCAGCATTGGATGAAACCAGTGTTTGCTATATTGATCTTGAAATCATAAAAAATCTGATCATACATAATGGACTTTTTGGATTGCGTATATTGGAGAAAATGAGTAAAAATGCTGATAGGATTATACTCACAAGCATCAATCTTGGCAAGAAAAATCTGAGGGGGAGAATTGCATATATTTTATTATTGTTTACCGATGAAATATATAAAAGTGATTCATTCGATTTACCTGTATCAAGAAAGGAAATAGCTCAGTTAATTGAAATGACAACTGAAAATGTAATCAGAACTTTTTCCGAATTCAGAAAAGATGGAATAATAAGAATTAATGGAAAGAATATTGAAATTCTTAACAAAAACATGCTTCAAAGAATCAGTAATCACGGATAAGAAATATTTTAACCGTTACACTACGTATACGAAATTCTCTTTTTATTATGTGTGATTGTTATAAATCCATTACATTTTATTTATGTTGGGAATTTTATTATGCAAAAAAGTTTTTTAAGGTTTTCGTTTAATATCCTTTTACAATTTTAATTTTATTTTGAGATAAATTAGTTGAAATCATAATAATATAAACCCCGTTGCTAAAATTAGAAACATTTACTTTTTGAAAAAATTGATTTTGCACATTTTCATATTTTTCTTCAAAAATTAACTGCCCATAAATATTATATATGTTCATATTAACAAAGGATAGTTCATTAGTTGCATTTTCAATTTCAATATTAATAAAATCATTAGCTGGATTTGGATAAATAAGGAATTTATTAGAATGCGTATATACTTCTATAATATCAACATTATTTTGTAATCCTGGTGACCCCCCTATATTTGCACTTGGTCTCCAACTTGATGCAAGTATATTATTAAAATCAGGGTCTATTAATTCTAAAGTAGGGCCAAGACCATCGGGTTCTATTGGCCATGGACTTACGTTGTCATATTCCACTATGTCTGCAAAATTCATTTCAGCATCAAATAAGCGAATAAATTCACCGTCATTATTTAATCCGAAGCCCAAATTTCCTCTGAAATTAGTAACTGAAGTATGAATACTGTTAAATTTTATTATATCACTACAAACAACAATTAACTCTCTTGCATTAAGTTTAAATCCTTCGGGAAAATTGTATATATTATCGTTTTTACTATCCATTAAAATCCATCCTGACATATCTTTATCTTCATCACTATTATTATAAAATTCTATCCAATCGTCAGAATCTTCAATTAAGCTAGAATGATAATTTATTTCATTAATAACAATTAAAGTATCACTATTACCAGAATAAGTATAATATGCGCCTATATCAGCATTACTTAAATCCGGATCGGGAGGAGAAGATGGGTCTCCTGCATCAATACAAGGAGAGATTGGTAATAATTCAAAATTCATTATTAAAGTATCGGTAAATAATGGATTATCCAGATAATTTCCTGTGCCCTGTAATTCTTCAGTATCAGATAATGAATAAGAAGTTATAATAGAGGAGAATTCATCAATAAACAAAGGGTTGACATTACAACTTGACAAAATTGAATTTGTAACAATTGCATTTCCTCCACCATCATTATAATTTTTCTCAAAACAAGCAACAGCATAATTATTATTATAAAAAGTGTTCTGATTAATATCGGTAAAAGATAAACTGTCTTTAACACCTACACCCATATTACAATTGTATATAAGATTTCGTTTAACTATTGCAGAAGAAGCTTGTCCAACAGATATTCCCTTATCACTACAATTAAAAATAATATTATTTTCTATCAGGACATTAGATGCTGCTTCTCCAATATCAATTCCATCGCTGTTAAAACCAAAGAAACCATATATTTTATTATTTCTAATTATACCATTATTTATTTGGTCATAATCAATTGCATCGGTATCTGGTGATTCATTACCACGTAAATTGCAGTTTTCAACAATGGCAGAGTTTGCATATTTAATATTAATAAGATCACAAGTTCTTTCTGATCTGAATTCAGAGTTTTTGATCATAATACTTCCATACTGTGAGTAAAAAGGTTGAATTACATTATCGATATATGTATTATCAATAATAACATTGGAATTATAAGCAGAAATTGCTCCAATCTGAAGGTCTTTATTTCTTCCAATAGAAGCATTATTGATGATTAAATTACTAATTCTTCCTGTATCAGTAGCATTATAAAAACAGATAGCTCCCCATTTCGTAGCATTTATATCAGTATTAGCATCAATAGTAACAGGATTTGAATTTGTTCCATCAATAATAAGTTCTCCATAAACAATAAAACAAGCAGAATCGGGCATAAGTATTTCAACACCAGGCTCAATACTCAGAGTTTTGTTGGAATCTACAACAATATCTCCAAGAGATATATAAGGAGATTCTGATAAAAGCAATGTTGTATTAGTATCAATTTGGGCAGGAATAATTGTTTGGTTTGTTGGAGAAAATAATGCTGTAATTGAATTATTATCAAATAAATTAATTGAAATACTTGAAGATGTTGCTGAAGAACAACCTGTCCATCCAACAAATTGATATCCTAAATCATGTACAGCTTTTAATTTTAAAGGAACATTTTTAAAATAAGTTCCAGTTTGACTTCCTTTAGGAATTTCAACTGTGTTAATTTCAATATGGCCGTTTGATGCATTCGTAGTAAAATCTATTGTTCCAGATAAACTGAAATTATCTATTATATATTGAAAAATATAATCTTGTCGATTATTCGCAAAATTTCTTATTACTTCAACTTCATTTTCCCATTCAGCAACTGATTGAACACAAACACCATCGTTTGAATTATAATCTTTCCACCTTGCAATATGATATGGCATTTCTGATTCAATATTAGATTGTAAACTATCAACAAAATGGATTATTCTTTGAGAAGAAAATGTAATGTTTGAATGTGCTGCAAATCTTTGAATAAATTCATTTTTAAATTCTGTACTTACTAGCATATTTCTGAAAAACAGAGTAGATTCAGGAGGGTTTGGCCAACCCGGGGCATCAGTCTCGGTAGCATGTTGTATAGAGTTGTAATACACTACACCCCACATACCCAATCCAGCATCTAAATCAAATAGAATCCATCTCCATTTTCCATTTTCAGTATTTGGTTTCCAATATTTAATATTTATCATCGGCCAATCAGTATTACACAAATATATTTCTGATATTAGATAATCTATATATTCATCAATATCAACTTCATTTTTTACAAACTCATAATTTGTAGAATTATTAATATCATTGTTTTCAATGAAATTATTTAGTATAGTATAATCAGCGTCAGAACCTTCAACAATGCTGACGCCAGAATTTTCCAGAATGTTTACGTTGTCAGGATCAATGTTGTGATTCGAAGCAAGATAATCTTCATTTTGTTTTTCTCTGATATTGTAAAGGCCCCAATATTCTCCATTAAGATAGACAACGCAAGGTCTGTATGATTGGCCATCAATATCCATTTTGCCAGTAAGAAGTGACTGTCCTAAACCATCGCGCATCATTGTTGATTGAAATTCAGGGAAACCTCCATT